>CAVKYA010000062.1:2043-10783 GCA_963660255.1 Bacteroidaceae bacterium
ATGAACCAGTTCAAAGGCTTCGACCCTGCGTCAAAGAGCCTGACTGTCAAGAAGGACGGCGGCGACGTGGACGCGATAACTGCTTCCACAATCACCTCCAGGGCATATTCCCTGGCCGTTGACAACGCCGTCAAGGCTTTCAATTCAATCAAAGGAGAATAGGCTATGAGCAGCAATAAACTGAATCTTTTCACAAAAGGTTTCCTGAAGGAAAACCCTACTTTTGTCCTGCTTCTGGGTATGTGCCCTACGCTGGCGACCACAACTTCGGCCATCAACGGTTTGAGTATGGGTCTCGCCACACTTTTCGTCCTGGTGCTTTCGAACATAGCCATCTCGGCGATCGCTCCGGTGGTTCCGGACAAGGTGCATATTCCTGTCTATATCGTGGTCATCGCCACTTTCGTGACGATCCTCCAGTTCGCGATGCAGGCCTACACTCCGGCGATGTACGCCACCCTCGGTCTATTCATCCCACTGATCGTGGTGAACTGTATCGTCCTCGGACGCGCCGAGGCGTTCGCCAACAAGAACGGCATCCTCGACTCCGCCCTTGACGGACTGGGAATAGGCTGCGGCTTCACCCTCTCCCTGACGGTCATCGGAATCGTCCGCGAGATTCTGGGAAGCGGCTCTGTATTCGGCCTCAAGCTGATCTCCGGCGACGGAATCCTCGTGTTCGTGATGGCTCCTGGAGCGTTCCTCGCACTTGGCTACCTTATGGTTCTGTTCAACAAAATCGCTAAAAAGAACTAAGTTATGGAATATTTCCTCATAATAATCTCGGCGATATTCGTCAATAACATTATGTTGGCCCAGTTCCTGGGCACTTGTCCGTTCCTTGGTGTCTCCAACAAGATCTCCACGGCTACCGGTATGGCCGGGGCTGTGTGCTTCGTGATCACCCTCGCGACTTTGGTGACATATCTCATCAATCAGTACCTTCTGGTGGCTTTCAACCTCCAGTTCCTGCAGACCATCGCGTTCATCCTTGTGATAGCTGCTCTGGTGCAGATGGTCGAGATCGTGCTGAAGAAGATCAGCCCGTCCCTCTATCAGGCTCTGGGAATATTCCTGCCTTTGATCACCACGAACTGCGCCGTGCTCGGTGTGGCTCTCAACGTGGTCACGAAGGAGTTCGCTTTCGGCGGTCCGGCCCATATGCTGAACCTCGGCGAGTCCGTTGTCTATGCCTTCGCCACCGCTGTGGGTTATGGAATGGCCCTCGTGCTGTTCGCCGGCCTTCGCGAGCACCTCGATTTAAATGACGTTCCTAAGCCGTTCAAAGGCATTCCGATAGCCCTTATAACCGCCGGAATCCTCGCTATGGCGTTTATGGGATTCTCTGGTTTAGTATAGATTTTGCAGATGTCATAAGCCTTGTTAAATTTCATTAATATTTAAGTTATGAAAAAGGCTTTATTGATTATCGCTGTACTCGTCAGCTCCGCCGCGGTCGCCATCGCTCAACCTAAGTCGATAGGTGGCAGGCTTGGCAACTATGGAGTTGATGTCAGCTATGAGAACTACGTCTCCAGAGGCGCTGATTTCCTTGAGTTTGGCCTCGGTCTTGACAACGGATTCAGCACAAGTTCATTTCACGTGGATGGCATCTATAATTTTATGATTATCCAACCAAATTGGACATCCGCTGGAACTTGGGGATTCTATGCCGGTCCTGGCGCAAGTGTCGCATTGTGGAAGAATAATGATGACGAGAACACTGTTTACGCTGGGTTTGTCGGCAATGTCGGACTGGAGTACACGTTCGATTTTCCTCTTCAACTTTCCGTTGACTTCCGTCCGAGGTTGATGTTTGGCGATGGAGGTGTCAGAGATAATGGACCGTTTTCTCTGGGTGTCGGTGTAAGATACGCATTTTAGTATTTTCATAGGATAATTGAGTATGTGGGAACTTTCCTTACGGAGGTTCCCACTTTTTTCGTTATTTGAGCAATAATTTTAGTAATTTTACGAACTATTGTTCAAAGTTGATTATAATCATCAGTTTCGAATATGAAAGGAAAGTTCGCGTTCAGCTTGGGTTTGGCTGAAGATGTGATATTCAAGGATAAGAAGATCGTTTTGGGCGACCTTCCTATGGACGAGGTTGAGGCTTGTTATGATTTCCTGAAAGGCTTTGCCTCTGAGAAGGTTATCTACGGCATCAACACTGGTTTCGGTCCGATGGCCCAGTGGAGGGTTGATGACAAGTACCTGACAGACCTTCAGTACAACATCATCAGAAGCCATTCGACCGGTGCCGGGGAGCCGTTGGAGGACATTTATGTGAAGGCGGCGATGATCGCCCGTCTGGGAACATTCCTTCAGGCTCGTTCTGGAGTGCACCCTGATTTGGTCAAGCTTCTGGTGGAGATGATAGATAGGAACATATTCCCGTTCATTCCTCAGCACGGCAGTGTCGGAGCGAGCGGTGATTTGGTTCAACTGGCCCATATGGCACTTTGTATGATCGGAGAGGGGAAAGTCCATTACAAGGGCGAGTGGCGTCCGTCCGCCGAAGTCTTGAAAGAGAATAGCCTTGAGCCGTTCAAGATTCATATTCGTGAGGGCTTGTCCATCTCCAACGGAACTTCGTTTATGACCGGAATCGGAGTGGTCAACCAGATATATGCCGATAGGCTTCTGGATTGGGCCACACTGGCTTCCGTGATGATGAACGAGATCGCCTCCTCTTTCGATGATTTGATGTCCGAGGAACTCAACGAGGTCCGCCGCCACGAGGGACAGCGGCTGATCGCGGCGAGGATGAGAAAACTTTCAGAGGGCAGCGGCTGTCTGCGCAAGCGTGAGCACGATCTTTACGACAACGGCCACGCCTCGGAAGGCACATTCGATCACAAGGTTCAGGCCTATTATTCGTTGAGGTGCACACCTCAGATTCTCGGACCGGTCTACGAGACATTCGCCAATGCCCGCAAGGTGCTTGAGGAGGAGTTGAACTCCGCCTGCGACAACCCTATCGTTGATTATGTGGCGAAGAATGTTTTCCACGGCGGCAACTTCCACGGGGACTACATTTCATTGGAGGAGGACAAGGTCAAGATCGCTACGGTCAGGATGGCGATGACGGCCGAGCGTCAGCTCAACTACCTCTTCCACGACCGCATCAACGGCATACTTCCACCATTCTTGAATATGGGAACGCTTGGACTGAACTACGGAATGCAGGCTTGCCAGTTCACGGCGACATCCACGACGGCCGAGTGCCAGACTCTCGCTATGCCGAACTATGTGCACAGCATTCCGAACAATAATGACAATCAGGACATTGTGAGTATGGGAACCAATACTGCCTTGCTCACCAAGCGTGTCATCGACAACACCTATCAGGTCTTTGCCATTCACTTTATCGCTTTGGCACAGGCTGTTGACTGTCTCGGAATCGCCGACAAACTCGCTCCGACTTCGAGAAAAGTATATGATGATGTCCGTGCCATCATCCCTAAGTTCGTGGAGGACAATCCTTTCTACGAGCAGATAGCGGATGTGGAGAAATATCTTAGAAACAACCCGTTAAATCTTCAGTAGATGGAACTGTTTCCCGAACTCGAAAAGAGATATACCAAGGACCAGTACACGGCCCGCGAGGCTCAGCGGATGGCCGAGTTCATCGCTTTCGGACCGATTGTCTTCCAGGCGTCCCGTCTGTTGGTGAGATACGGCATACTGGATCTTTTGCGTGAGCATCGCGAAGGCTTGACGCAAAAAGAGATCACCGATGCTACCGGAATCTCTGAATATGCCGTCAAGTGCCTTCTGGAAGCCGGACTCTGCATCGGAACCGTGTTGGTTGACACAGACACAGACCGGTTCACGATCTCCAAGGTCGGTTGGTTCCTGCTCACGGACGAGGCCACCAAGGTCAATATGGACTTTAACAACGATGTCAACTACGAGGGTTTCTTTCATCTGGACGAGTCCTTCAGGGAGCATCGGCCGGCAGGCCTGAAATGTCTGGGAGACTGGAGTACGATTTATGAGGGGCTTTCAACCCTTCCGGAACCGGCGCGGACAAGTTGGTTCGCATTCGATCATTTCTATTCAAACAATTCCTTCGAGGAGGCGTTGAGGATAATATTCGACCGTCCGGTCAGGAATCTGCTTGATGTCGGCGGCAACACTGGCAAATGGGCTCTACAGTGCGTCGGCTACGATCCCGATGTTGAGGTCACTATCCTGGATCTGCCGCAACAGATTGACCTGATGAGGAAAGAGACTGCCGGAAAGCCTGGTTCTGAAAGGATCCACGGCTGCGGAGGCAACCTGCTCGACCCTGCGACCAAGTTCCCGAGGGACAAGGAATATGACGTCATCTGGATGAGCCAGTTCCTGGACTGTTTCTCCGAGGACGAGATTCTGAGCATTCTTACAAGGGCGGCGGAGATTCTCCGTCCGGGAGCCAGACTCTGCATAATGGAACTTCTCTGGAACAGGCAACGCTTCGAGCCGGCGGCTTTCTGTTTGACAATGACCAGTTTGTATTTCACCGCTATGGCCAACGGCAACAGCAAGATGTACTATTCCGAGGATTTGACGAGGCTGATAGAGAGAGCCGGGATGAAGGTCGAGAAGATCATCGATGGTATCGGTCAGGGACATAACATATTGATTTGCGTAAAAGAATAAAGAACATAATAATGAGCAAAGAAGAAATTATCACAAAGGTCAACGGTTTTCTTGTTGACGAGTTTGAGATCGACGCGGCTCTTCTGAACGAGAACGCCGCCCTTAAGAATGACCTTGGCATTGACAGTCTTGATATCGTGGATATCATCGTCCTGATTGACAAGGAGTTCGGAGTGAAAGTCAAGACCGAGGAACTCGGCAGGCTCACGACACTGGGCAGTCTTTACGATTTCATCGAGGAGAAAATCGCATAGGTTAACATACCTCGCACCGGTTTGGCAGGAATAAACAGTAATCACTTAAAAACAGGAATAATATGTCGGAGAACAGAGAAAGGCAGTGGCAGGGCACGACTGACGGGACCGCGTGGATGCACAAGGCTCTGATCAGGATGATGAAGTTTATTCCGCTGTGGTTCTTCTACTTGCTGATGAGCTTTGCGGTGCCGTTCTATATGATATTCAATCACAAAGGGTACATCTCCAGTTACCATTATTTCCGCCGCAGGCAGAAGTTCTGGCCACTCAGGGCTTTCTGGCACGTGTACAAGAATCATTGGATGTTCGGAGCTGTCATATTGGACCGGTTCGCTTCATATTCAGGGAAGAGGTTTAAGATTGAAGTCCCTGAGATGTATATGTACAGCAAGATTTGCTCCCGGAAGGAAGGTTTCGTCCAGTTGAGCGCCCACATCGGGAATGACGAGATGGCAGGGTATGAGCTCAAACCTCCCAAGAAGATGAACGCCTTGGTGTTCGGTGGAGAAGGCGAGACTTTGACAGAGAACAGGGCAAGGATTCTAGAGAAAAACAATGTTCGTCTGGTGAACATTTCCGAGGATATGTCCCATCTTGTGATTCTGAACAACGCCTTGGCTGATGGTGAGATAGTGAATATCCTTGGAGACAGGGTCTTCGGCTCGAACCGTACCATACGCTGCGAAATTATGAATGGAGAGGCTGATCTGCCATTGGGTCCGTTCCTATTGGCGGCGATGAGAAATGTCCCGATGATTTCGGTCTTTGTGGTGAAGACAGGTCTGAGAAGATACACTGTGAATCTGTTCCGTCCGGATGAGTGGCTGTCGAAAGACTTGGATGTGCAGGAAAAGGCCAAGGAGATGGCAATTGCCTATGCCTTCCACATCAAAATAATGCTGTTGTTGTATCCGGACCAATGGTTCAATTTTTATGAGTTCTGGAATGACTGAGGAAGATCTGAAAACTTTTGATTTCACATCTGTGAACATAGTGGATCTTCTGCCTCAGAGGAAGCCTTTTGTGATGATTTCCAGTCTGTTGTCGTGTTCCTATGAGAGGACAGTGACTCGGTTTCTGATTCAGGAGGATAATGTCTTTATTGAAGAGGGAAAACTTGTGCCGGAAGGGATTGTGGAGAATATCGCCCAGACCTGTGCCGCACGGATAGGCTTCATCAACAAGTACGTGCTTCACAAACCTGTCAGCGTTGGATATGTCTGCGCGTTGAAGGATTTCAAGGTTGCTTCGACTCCAAAGGTCGGAGAGACAATCGAGACGGAGATCAACCTCAAAGGAGAGTTCGGAACAATGCTGATGGTGGATGCGATTGTAAAATCAGACGGGAATATGGTAGCGGAAGGATCGATGGTCATCGCCTTGGACGAGAGCAAGCCGGTAGGCGGGCAGAAGGCCGTGGTCAAGGTCTCTGACAACATAATCTCCCCGTTGGGGACGACCACGGAGGAGAATTATGCCGCCGTTAAGGCCGGGAAATCGGCTCTGAGGCTCTACGAATCCTCAATGAATCTTCCGGAACCGTTCTTCGCCTCGTTGATCGACGAGGATTCCTTGGCTGATGAATATGCAGGGATAGACGCGTCCGCAAGGATTGGCGAATATGCCGGGCTGGATGGTCTCACACGTTTTGAGAAACGGATAATCCTGTCTGTGTCAAAGGCTTTGAAAGGCACGGGGATAGATCCGGCTTCGGATGACGTGCTGTTCGTGGTGTCTTCCACGAAAGGGAATGTTGAACTTCTGGGCAGTGAGGCCGAACCTTGCGGCGGTGACCCTGCCGAAAGGGAAAGGCTTGGGAACTCGGCGGAGAGGATCGCAGGATTCTTCGGGAACAGAAATACCCCGATCGTGGTATCAAACGCCTGTATTTCCGGACTTTGCGCCCAGATTACGGCGATGAGGGAACTTCAGGCCGGAAGATTCGGCACGGTGATCGTGACCGGCACCGATGTCCAGTCCCGTTTCATCATCTCCGGCTTCCAATCTTTCAAAGCGTTGTCGCAGGAGGCTTGCAGGCCGTTCGATGCCCAGAGAAGGGGGTTGAATCTCGGCGAAGCGGCCGCTACGATCATATTCAAGTACAAGACTCCTGAGCCTGATGATTGGGTGTTGCTTCGTGAAGCGATCCGTAACGACGCGAACCACATTTCAGGCCCGTCCAGAACTGGAGAGGGGAGTTTCAGGGCGATAAAGGCAGCGCTTGGAGACATCAAGCCGGAGGAACTGGCTCTTGTGTCGGTCCACGGCACTTCGACCGCCTACAATGACGAGATGGAGTCCATCGCTTTGTCTCGTGCGGGACTTCAGAACGTGCCCGTGAACAGTTTGAAGGGCTATTTCGGCCACACGATGGGTGCGGCGGGAATCCTTGAGACCATCCTTTCGATGGCTTCCGTGGATGACGGAACGGTTCTTGGAACGCGGGGATATTCAGAGTGCGGGGTCTCTTGCCCACTGGACATCTCCTCGGAGCCGAAGAAGACGGCAAAGCGGGCGTTCGCGAAGCTGCTGTCGGGATTCGGAGGCTGCAACGCCGCCGTCATATTCATAAAAGGGGATCGCTTTTTGGAAGGAGGTGAAAGATGAAAGTCAAGGCACACGTGTCGATCACCCCTGAAAAGGTGATTGTTGGGGAAAAAATACTTACCTTTGACTCTACGGGCGCTGAACTGCTGGTGGAGGTTTACAGGAAGAATGTGGGAGACTGTCCCAAGTTTTTCAAGATGGATCCTTTGGCCCGCCTTGGGTTCATCGCTTCCGAACTGTTGTTGGGGGAGGAAACTCCGAGAAGGACTGATTGCGAGGACAGGGCGGTGATACTTTTCAACCGAAGCGCCTCGCTTGCGGATGACGCTGAGTATCAGAAAACTATCGGGGAAGATGGATTCTTTCCGAGTCCGGCTGTGTTCGTGTACACCCTGCCGAACATCGTGACCGGGGAGATCGCGATAAGGAACAAGTACTATGGTGAGACATCATTTTATGTGCTTGAGAACAAGGAGGAGAAGGTGATGAAAGAGATTGTGGAGCAGGCGTTTCAGGATCCGGTGACGGAATCCGCCATAGCCGGTTGGCTGGAATGCTCTGATCCCGGACATTTTGAGGCTGATTTATATTTAATTGAGAAACAATAATATGGACGCACTTATCAACGAATTGAAAACAAAGATCATCGAGGCTCTAAAGCTTGTTGATCTCAAACCGGAGGACATCGACACCGACGCTCCTCTCTTCGGAGAGGGTCTTGGACTGGACTCCATTGATGCTCTGGAACTTATGCTGCTTCTGGAGAAGAACTACGGCATCAAGCTGAAGAATCCTGCCGAGGGCAAGGAAGTCTTCAAGTCCGTAAGGACTATGGCTGAATATATTCAGGCAAATCAGGCTAAATAAGTGTCCGACAGAATCGTCATAACAGGAGCCGGGATCGTCTCTGCCATCGGGGTGGGGAAGGACGAGACCTTGCGTTCCCTATTCGCGCGTAGGAGTGGTGTGGGGAGGCTCAGGCATCTTCAGACCGCCCATTCCGACCTGCCTTGCGGGGAGGTGAATATGTCCGACGAGGAACTGAAAGGCTTTCTTGGAATTTCCGTTGACAAGGTGGTTCCGAGGACGACTCTGTTCGGAATCGTCGCTGTCAAGGAGGCGATGGATGAAGCCGGAGTCAAAGGTTTGGAACGTGCCGCGTTGATCTCAGGAACGACTGTCGGTGGAATGGATGTGACTGAACGTCATTATCTTCAAGATGGTGACCGGTCTCTTTTCCGTCTTCACGACTGCGGAAGCTGCACGGATGAGATCGCTGACTTTTT
>CAVKYA010000063.1:0-7923 GCA_963660255.1 Bacteroidaceae bacterium
TTGTAGTACCAGTTCATCTCGCCAAGCTGCATAACCGGATCGAGCGACAGCGCGAGCATAACCTCGTCAGTCATCGGATTATCGCTGATGAAAAGATCCCTGTAGGCTCCTCGGCCGTCCTTTGTGTAAGCGTCGGCGGTCGTGTGAAGCTTGTAAGGTCCCTTCTCGATTATCTCACCGGCAGCTTCGGCAGCCTGCATGAACAACTCATCGGCGGTTATCTCGCATCCGGCAAGATAGTCCTTTCCGAATTCGCTTCCGGCGGCGTGATATTTCCGGAACGAGGCCTCGAACAGGCAGAATCTGGATTTCAGGAACAGTGCCGTCCAACGGTTGACAGTGTTGGAGTTAGGTGTCACCTTGTCCTCGGTGATGTTATTGGCTGCGAAATCAAGATCAGCTATGATGTTGCTGATGATCACATCCCTGCTGTCCTGCCCTTTGTACAGTTCCTCGCTGTCCGGCTCAAGAGGTATGGCGATCCACGGAACCGCTCCGTACTGAACCAGCTTGCTGTAGTACAGATAGGCTCTGAACAACCTCGCGATTCCTGTGTAATTGTTTCTGACAGTCTCGGAAACTCGCGCGTCTGTGTTGTATTTGATGAAATAGTTGACGTTGCGGATAGCGCTCCAACTCCACGAAGTAGATGTATTTGTCGTGTAGGCTCCCACCTCGTATGTGCCGGTAGCGTTCTTAGCCGCGTTGTCCATCGTCGTGTTCAGCTTGAACGCGTCATCGTAGTTCGGCAGGTAGTTGTAAAACCCGTAGGTGTAGTTCTTGAGTCCGGTTTCTGAGCCGAAGACCATTTCACGTCCAGCCTTCGCCTGCGGAGATTCCGTTAGGTCGCAGGAAACCGCGCCGGCAAGAAGCGCAAGAACCGAGAAATATATGCTGAGATTTTTCATATTCCTTAATGATTAAAAGGTGATGTTCAGACCTAAGCTGTAGGAACGGAGGGTTGGATAGTTGAATCCGTCACCCGTTGACGACAGCACGGAGTCGGTACCGTAGATGTTCGCGGTGACATCGATGTCGCGTGTGTACTTGTACATCGGTGACCACGTCCAAAGGTTCTCTCCGGAGAAGAATATGCTGACCTTCTTCATCTTGATCGCGTCAGTCCACTTTGAAGGAAGGGTGTAGCCTACCTGAAGGTTCTTCAGACGGATGTAGGAGACATCCATCAAGTACCTGGTGTTGGCGTTGTTTGTGCCCTTGTAGAAAGGAGCGTAGTAACCGGCGTACCTTGGCAGATAGGCGTCAGGGTTGTCCTCGGTCCAGTAGTTGTTCAGGTGCCATTTTGGCATCTGGGCATACGGACGGTTGTACTGTCCCCAAATCACGGAAGATTCGTTGCTTGGATACCAGTCCTGCTTGCCGACTCCCTGGAAGAACGCACTGAGGAATATGTTGTTCCACTCAAGGTCGATTCCGAAGCTGTAGATGTACCTTGGCTCCGAGTTACCGATGATCTTGCGGTCACCCGGATCGTCAACAGTGTTCTGACCTCTGTCGATGTAGCCGTTGCCGTTGAGATCCTTAAACTTGATGTCACCAGGGTAAAGCTTGTAGGTCTTGGATGTCTGCATCAGAGGGTTGTAATATTTCTGACCGGCTGCCAAAGCTCCAGCCTCGGCCGCGTCGATCTCAGCCTGGTTCTGCCAGAGACCGTTGGAGACAAAGCCCCAGATCTCGCCGACAACCATTCCTTCGTAATAGCTTGTGTTGTAAGCGGCGGTCGAGAGGGATTTGGTGTCGTTATTATACTTGTCGATGACAGATTTATAGTCAACCAAGGAAGCCTTGAGGCCGTAGTTAAACGGTTTTCCGGCAAGGTTGAACGAGTCGTTCCAACGGATTGTCATCTCGTAGCCCCTTGTCGTCATCTCGGCGTAGTTGCCTTTAGGAGAGCTGGCGCCGAAAACGTCCGGGAGAGTAGGTCCGACGGTGTACATATCCAGAGTCTTTCTGATGTAGTAATCACCTGTGAACGAAAGTCTTCCCTTGAGGAAACTCATATCAAGACCGAAGTCAAGCGTCTGTGCTGTCTCCCAGGTAAGGGACTCAGGAATCGGAGAAGGTGCGCTGGTATAACGAACCTTCGCGCCGTTGATGATTCGGCCGTTGTCGAAGCTGAATGTCTCATCGTAAGCGTAGTTGCCGACGTTGCTGTTGCCCAGCGCGCCGAACGACGCCCTGAACTTGATGTTTGACACAGCGTCCTTGTTGACATTGAACCAAGGCTCCTCGGTCAGTCTCCAGCCGACAGAAACAGAAGGGAAGAACGCCCAGCGCTGCCTCTGCGGGAACTTGGAACTTCCGTCATAGCGTCCGTTGAGCTCAAGAAGATAGCGGTCAGCGAAAGCGTAGTTGATTCTGGCAAAAGCGCCTACAGTACGCCACCTGTAGTAATCTCCGGTGATGCTCCTGTTGTCAAGACCCATCGCAAGGTTGATGTTGGTGACATCCGGAGTCAGCAAGTCATCATTGTAGGAATATGTGTTCTTGTAGGTCTCCTGCTCGTAGTTGTAACCCAACAGCGCCTTGAAATAGTGCTTGTCAGCGAATGTGTCCTCGAATTCGACATATTCATTGGTGGCAAGATATTCATAGTTGCGGATGGTCTCGCTGAGGTAGGACTGAGTGCCGGAAATGGTTTCAGTCGCGCCCTCGTATCTTGAGAATTCGCTCTTCACCTTTTTCACCGTGGTGTTGAAATCCTTGTTCCGGTAGGTGAAGTCAGCGTTGAGTCTGAGCCTGTCGTCAAGGAATTTGGCCTGCGCGGCGAAAGTCGTCTTCACCTGCCTGTTGATGTAGCCTCTGTTGCTGTGACCGTAAAGATAGTCACCGACAGAGTAAACGGCGGAGTGGCTGAGCGTTCCGTCAGGATTCCAGATCGGAGAGCAAGGATGTCCCTCGTCAGCGATGTTCCTCCAAATGTTACCGTTGCCTTCGGAATAGGTCTGCGGCATCACGTATTTTGTCCAGGATATGTCCGTGTTGTTGGAGATCCTGAGCCAAGGGGTGACCTTATAGCCCATCTTCATTCGTCCGTTGAGAATCTTGTATGATTCAGGATTCACGTCAGTGTCGAATATACCGTTGTTGCCATAGTAACGTCCTGACACATAGTAGTCGAACTTGTCATCAGAACCAGACACAGAGATGTTGTGCGTCTGGCTGGTCATATGGTTCCTGTACAACTTTCCGATGTAGTCCTCGCCTTCGATGAAGTAGAGCCACCTGCCGGCCGTGCCGATGCTGCCGTCGCTGACAAGCACCTCATAGTTGCCGGTCTCATTCCTCCTCTGATACTCGGCAAGCCAGGCGGTGGAGAACTCCATTGTCTTGTTGATGCCGGAAGGGTTGGAGAAGTTGTAGTTGTAGAAAGCCTTGTAGAAGTGCTCTGCCCAAGTGTAACCGTTTGACACATATTCAGGAATGGTGGTCGGTTTCTCGAAGGTCAGGTTGGCCTGGTAGGAAACCGTAGGCTTACCCTGATTCGCGGTCTTGGTCGTGATCAGCACGACTCCGTAAGGGGCGCGGGAGCCGTAGATGGCGGAAGACGCAGCGTCCTTGAGCACGGAGACAGACTCGATGTCATTCGGATTAAGCAAAGCCGGGTCACCTTCAACACCATCAATCAGAATGAGCGCGCTGCCACCCTGGCCGATGGATGTCGTTCCTCGAATATTATAGGACGGAGAACTGTTAGGACGTCCGTCCTTGAACTTGAGGTTAAGGTTCGGCACCTGCCCCTGAAGCATCTGCGTGAGGTTGGCGTTGGACCTTCCCTCGAAGGTCTCGGAGCCCACCTGATCAACGGCGCCGGTCA
Source organism: Bacteroidaceae bacterium (assembly GCA_963660255.1). Taxonomy (GTDB): domain Bacteria; phylum Bacteroidota; class Bacteroidia; order Bacteroidales; family UBA932; genus Cryptobacteroides. The sequence continues at coordinate 3,839 of CAVKYA010000063.1, forward strand.
GATTCGCTTTCTTCTGCGTACCGTAGCCGACGACCACGATCTCGTCAAGTGTCAGGGAGTCCTCCAATGTGACATTCACATTGGCCCGTCCCTTGACAGGGATCTCCACAGTCTGATAACCGACAAAGGTGACAACAAGCACCGCGTCAGGAGCGACGTTGGTGAGCGTCGCGGTTCCGTCCGCACCAGTGATCTGTCCGTTCGTCGTACCTTTCACCAAAATACCGGCGCCAGGCATAGCACCGGCCTTGTCCGTGACTTTGACAGTCACAGAAATGCCTTCATCGACAGCCTGTCCCGTGGCGCTAAGCGAAACGCCTAAGAACAACATCGTCAACAAAGTCAGAAAAAATCTGGAAAACAACTTCATACGATAATTGGATTATTAATTGGTTTTTGTTAATGAGCGCCTTTAGTTATGTGATTCATAATCGAATTTGTATTGTATCGTTTTATTTACGTACAAATATAAGGATAAATCCGTACAGATGAAAGAAAACTGAAACGTTTTTTCAGTACGAATATGCTGAAAAAGCCCGCTGGAATGTTGTCAACAGGCATTCAATGAATATGTTGATGTCAAAACAAGGAGGGAACCTCCTCAATGGAATCAAGCCTGAAAATGTTCGGATGATCGAACTCCTCGGTCACCTCGTGCCGCCACATGGTATGGAAAGGAATATGGATGCCGTAGCCTCCGATCTCGATTATCGGCTGGATGTCGGACTTGAAGGAATTGCCGACGACCGCTATCTGTGATGACGGGACCATCTCAGTGTTGCAGATGTCAAGATATTCCTTTATGCCTTTTTTGGTGACGACAATGACCCGGTAGAAGTACTTGTCGAGTCCGGAACGCTTTATTTTGTTCTGCTGGTCAAGCATATCACCTTTTGTCATCAGTATCAATCGGTAACGCCCAGTCTTGTCAAGTGCGTCAAGGGTATTCGCGACTCCGGGAAGCGGTGTCGCCGGGAGGCTGAGGAGCGATTTCGCGCTCGACAATATTCGTGAAAGATTCTCGCCCGGCACCTTGTGGTCAGACACCATCAAGGCGGTCTCCATCATCGAGATGCAGACCGCCTTGGCTCCGTAGCCCAACACCGGCATATTCGCTGATTCCGTCTTGTATAGCTCCGCCGACAGTTCCTCCGCCGTCCCATATTCCTTCAATTCCTCCGTGAACACATCCTCCGCCCTGTCGTAGTACGACTGGCTGTCCCACAGCGTGTCATCCGCATCGAAGATTATCACCTTGACATCTTTCATCATATTCATAAAAATTTTCGGTTCAAAATTAGCGAAAAGAATTGAATAAAATACTAAAGGCGCTCTTTAGCATTATGACCAACCAGACCTGCTTTACTTACGACCATATCACACGAAAATTCTCGATTTTTTCAACGAAAAAACAATGAGAAGAATATCCACTGGATTTGGTATTATACTCGGAATGAAGTATATTTGCCAAACTGACGTTATAAAGCTACTTTATGGCTATTACTTTGTATCACGGCTCGACGAACATAATAGAAACCCCTGTTTTCGGTCAAGGAAACAGGCACAACGACTATGGCCTTGGGTACTATTGCACAGAACGTATGGATTTGGCCAAGGAATGGGCGTGCACGGAGAACAAAGATGGCTTCGCCAATGAATATCTCCTTCAAGACGATGGACTCAAAGTGTTGGACTTGTCTGAGAAAGAGTATCATATTCTCAACTGGTTGGCCATCCTTCTGGAAAACAGGACGTTCTCCATAGGACAAGGGTTGCCGGAAGCGGCGAGGAGGTACATTCACGACACATTTTTGCCGGAATATGAGAATTATGATGTCATCCGTGGCTACAGGGCTGACGATTCGTATTTTTCTTTTGCCGGAGCTTTCCTGAACAACACCATCTCGTTCGAACAGTTAGGCCGGGCTACGAAGTTGGGAAAACTTGGTGAGCAAATCGTCCTGAAATCAGAAAAAGTTTTTGGTCGATTGAGATTCGTGAAAGCGGAAGTGGCAAACAACGAGATATTCTACCCACGAAAAACAACCAGAGACCGCTTGGCAAGGGAGGCCTTCCGCAGAGACAAGGAAAACTCGCCATTGGATGGGTTGTATGTTATCGACATAATCAGAAATAAAATCAGCAACGATGATCCGCGCTTACGATGAAATCTACCTTGAAGATGCGATGATGAATTTCGCAGTGTCGCTTGACTATGGAGCAGCTGCTTGCAAGGGAGGAATCAATGAATATTATGACAGACTCCTCGTGGGCGATCCTGTGCGCCAGTTCGAAAACGGGAACCCACGTTATCTGGTCGGGATGTCGGGGATTGAGTTTGCAAAAAAAGTCATTGAATCGACCGGAGGAGCGATTCCTGCCATTGACTATGTGCTTGATGACCGTTCGGACATATTCTGGGCCGGCTGGGTCATTTCCTATCTTCAATGGTTTACCGGACATTCGTTTGAAAGATTCCGGCGTGACGGCCTGACAATCCAGTCTGTAATAGCATTATACCCGACACTTCACGAAGCGGATCTGAGCAAGTTCACCGATGTCGCACTCGGTATAATGAAAGCAAAGATGTATGAGAATCCACTAAAGGCACAAAGAAAACTATGCGGCTTGACCCAACTGGAATTGGCCGATCGTGCCGGTGTTTCCCTGAGGATGATCCGCGCCTACGAACAAGGCAAGCAGCCTATCGCCAAGGCCGAAGCCGGCACCGTTTTCAGCCTTGCCACAGTGCTTGGCTGTGACGCCAAACTACTTTTGGAGTAATGCAGTATTCTATGCCGTGCGTGAATAAGCCCATTCTGCTCACGAATAAGTCATCTATGGCACTTCCGTGCGTCAAACCGATATATTCACGCACAAATAATTACAATTGATGCTTTGCACATCAGAAAGTGAAGTCCACGCACGGGGGACAATCAATCGGGCAGTCATCGAATGCCGAGGAGTCAACAACAACGGGAGAGGAACATAGTACTTCGGTGAGACTCCAACAGTTACTGAATGCTTTGGCTTTGACCTTTTCCAGAGAGGTGGGGAAAGTGACTCGTTTCAGTTTGATACAGCGGGCGAATGAATATTCAGAGATTACTTTCAGGGTTTCGGGGAAGACTATCTCCTCAAGGTTCTTACAGCCGGAGAACGAGCGGTCATAGATGACGGTGATCGGGCATTTGAAAGTCAACGAGGTGATTCTTTCGCAACAGGTAAATGCCTGCCGGCCAATTCTACGGACACGTTCAGGAATGACCAGGACGGAGACTTTGTTGCAGTCCCAAAATGCCCACTCACCGATTTCACGCAGACTGTCAGGCAAGGCACGAAGTTCCAGAGCGCGGTCCATATTGAACGCGCTGTTCCCTATGAAGCGAACAGTTTGCGGCATACAGACTTCCCGCAGTCTGGGGCAAGTGTTGAACGCCCTTTTCTCAATCACTTGCAGACTGTCCGGCAAAATGACTTTGCGAATATGATTGTTCATTTCGAAGGCCATCTCACCGATCACCTTCACGCTCTTCAGTTCCGGATAGCGGTTGAAATCGACAATCCGGTCATTTCCAATCCATTTGACAAGGCACAAGCCATTCGGGGAGTCTTTGATGACATACTTTTCTTTTCCGGTGGTCGGCAATAATGCCAGCAACATCAAAATTGTAATGATAAAATCTCGCATACTATAAAGTGAATCTTAATGTCAGGATCAGCTCGCGGCCACGGAGGCGGTAGTCGTAGGTGAAGGTGTTGACGGTACTGTAGATGGTGTAGCTGTAGGATTTCTGGTTCAGGAGGTTGCGCAGGTCCAAGGAGAGTTGTATCGAGCGGTGGCGGTACGATAGGCTGCAGTCCAACAGAGCCATAGTCTTGGTCAGATCATCGGTGATCTGGCGGCGGGAGATCTCGGCTCCGGCCGTGAACTGGAAAGAATCGCCGGGGAGGAGTTTCAAAGAGATTTCGTGACTTTGGGACAGGTAACGCTTGCGGACGGAATCGTAACTGGTCGATGTTCTGGTGAACTCTCCAGAATAGTCAAACTCCAGCCAGTCAAGAGGATGCGAGGATAAGTACGG
>CAVKYA010000063.1:8170-10652 GCA_963660255.1 Bacteroidaceae bacterium
TCGGCGTTGACGAACCATTGCTCAAGGGGGATCTTGAAGTCGTAGTGGAGGTTGGTGGAGAGGGTTTTGGTGTCGGTCAGGATGCCGGAGGAGACCCTTATGGTAGTCTCATCAACACGTACAGGCGCGGTCAGAAAATCCAGAGCGTCACCGAATGTCCTTGAATATGATGCCGTAGCTCTCAGCACGGAACGTGGACTTACGTTCCAGTTGAAATACACGTCTGGGCATATTGAGAAATACATCTCGTTGGGGGTGGCCCGAGAAGAGATGTTGTCTAACCTTATGGGGAGTTCGGAGCGGAAGACGAACTTGCGGCTGGGATGGGTATATTCATACTGAGGGGAGACAGCAAACCTTAATTGTGAGACGGTTACATCATTCTGACCTGCGATAAGCTTGTCATCAAGTGATGTGGAGATATTATCCCAAGAATAATTCAGCGTCAGCGGAACATAAAGTCTGTTCGAGCCGCGTTCATAGACGGCCGAAAGGCTGTTGTCGGTACGGAAACTTTGGCTCCTGGCACTCTGGAATATTCCTTCTTCTTCGTCTGACGTGATTGCCAGTCGAGCGGTCGGAGCTTCTGAATATTCAAGGACAGATGCCGCGTTCCAACGTAGTCTGGTTGTTCGCCAACGGGCGGTGAAGTCATTCTTTAGGTCAACATCCCTTAGATTCTGACTCTGAGTGAGCATATTCCCGTTTTGCGATGTCGGAACAGTAGATTTGCGGGAGGTGGCTTTGACAGAAATATCCTCATTTATGTAGCATTTCGGGGCATTGTTCTGGAATGTCATTGAGAGCCAAGGCTTCCGCAGTGTCGATTCTGGAGAAACCGATCGATTCACCTGCATATTCCCGGAACCGTCGTAGTAGAGGCTGGTTTGGGAATATTCATAATCGCTTTTTGAGGTGGAGTAACCGGCGTTGGTTTTTAGGGTGGAGTTGCGGCCGGTCTTGCGTATCGTGTTCAGCGTGACGAGGATGTCGGACGGGGAGATGAAGCGGTCGGACTTCAGAGAGGCCTCGGATGCGGAGAGGTTGCCGAGCAGTTCGGTGGCTTTGGATTCCGTGTTGGAGGATTCGGTGAGAGTTTTGCCACCGTCGGTCGCGAATGAGGTGATGTTGCCGGTCTTGACCGTGGCGATCGCCTGAATTTTAGGCGAGAACAACATTCCCGCGCCGCTCAATGAGTACAGCCAATCATCCCCATAACCCGCCGAGGCCTCGTAGGTGCCTGTCGGTTTGAGCTTCGCCTTGTCGCTGAGTTTGATGTTGATGGCCACATCGTCGGAAAAGACATCCTTGTCGATTTTCGCCTCCTGATGGTTGCTAAGCACCTGAACCTGATTGACGTAGGATGCGGGAATATTCGTGGTGGCGATGTTGTATTTGCCGCCGAGAAGATCCAAGCCCTCTATGTAGAACTTGGAGATGTCCTTGCCCAAGTACTTTATCGTGCCGGACTCAGCGACATCTATTCCGGGCAGCTTCTTGATGGCGTCCTTGAGGGTATAGTCGCCTCTGGTGGCATAGGCGGAAAGGGAATATGAAAGGGTATCACCCCGCTGGTGGATGGCCGGGGCTTTGACCACGACCTCTTTCAAGGTGGTGGCCTTTTCTTTCATTGTGAGGTCGCAATTGTCCGCTGGAACACTCGTTCTCGTAGCGGTTACGGATTCATAGCCAAGGCATTCCGCTGAGACCATCACTTGCTTCGCGTCTGTCTTGAATTGAATCGCATAATGCCCTGACTCATCTGCCATTGAATATCCAAGGACGGCTTCCTGAGCAGAGACTTTCACGATGGCTCCGCTGACGGGCTCTCCGTTTTCATCCTTGACTGTGCCATTTACGGAGAACTGGCCTCGATTTTCCGTTCCCGTTTTGGCTGTGTTTTGGGCATTGATAACCATTCCCGCCATCAGAATGGCAAGACAAACAAGCAATCTTCTCATTATTATGAAATCATTCACCTCAGGCTGCTGACCGCCAGTCATTATTGCCAGCAAGCCTAAAGTGCTTTGTACCAATTATTTTATCTCCAAAGGAATATACCCGTTCGGGCGAAGCCGCAACTGCATCCCGTTGATCAGTACGGCCTTCCCGCCGTCGTCATATTTCTGGATGCTCATCTCGCTGACGGCCTCGACTGGCAGATTCTGCATCGGGTTCTCCTCGAAATGGTTCTTGGCTTTGATGAACTTCTCCCTTGTCGTGGTTATGACGTTTGTGACATTGATTTCTGTTATCGGGGTCGTGCCTTTTCTTATGACGATCGCCTCAAAATGATGGATGCCTTCCTTGTCCGTAGCTGACAGGACAAGCCCCGGCAGACCGCACAGTTTCCAAGGTCCGAAAGTGACGGGAATATCTTGCGTGTACCAGACTGTCCAGACTCTTCCGCCATACTCCCCTGTAGCCTTCTTGCAGACGTAACCGCAGATGGTGTCGGTTTCCTCTGATAATGTCCAATTTA
>CAVKYA010000064.1:0-10562 GCA_963660255.1 Bacteroidaceae bacterium
CGACATATTCACCGATCTCGCCGCAAACCGGTACGGTCTCGTCCCAGACGGTAGGGAAGTCCGCGATGAATTCTGTGCATTCCGGTTCGGCCATATAGTTGGACGGTGAGTCGCAGAGCATCGTGAGGGGTGCCTCGAAGATGGCATATTCAGCCAATTGACGGCATCTGGTTCCCTGGCTCATTGCTTCCGACCCTATCGGATGGTAGTTGCCTTTGACGGCGTTGCGCATCGCTCCTTGGGTGTAGTCCATCGGCCCTGCCACCATCCTGACGAAAGGAATCGTCACGTCGTAGGTGACCTCGTCGTAGTTCTCCGGACTCCATTTCAGTTGCTCCAGCCCGGCAACTCCCTCGAAATTAAGTACGTTCGGATAAGTCCTCTGGATTCCCGCCGGCTTGTAAACTCCGTGGAAGTCGATCAGCAGATGGTTCTCGGCGGCGATTTTCGCCATCCTTTCGCAGAACTTCACGGCCTGCTGGTCGTCCCTGTTGATGAAGTCGATCTTGAAGCCCTTGAAGCCCATTTGTGCGTAGTGGCTCATCGCCTTCTCCGGGTTCTTCACGATGCTGTTGTAGCTGGCCCAGAGGATGATGCCGACATTCTTGCCGTTGGCGTAAGTCACGAGTTCCTCCAGATTGATGTCCGGGTTGATCAGGAACAGGTTCGCCTTGGCTCTCTGCGCCCAGCCCTCGTCCATAATGATGTACTCGATGCCGTGCGCGGCCGCGAAGTCGATGTAATATTTGTAAGTTTCAGTGTTGATTCCGGCACGGAAATCCACTCCGTAAAGATTCCAGTCATTCCACCAGTCCCAAGCCACCTTGCCAGGCTTCACCCAGCTCCAGTCCTTAGTCTCATCGGCAGGGGTCGCCAGCTGCCATACCAGATCCAGATCCATCAACGATTTGGCGTCCTGTGTGATCCCGATGACCTTCCACGGGAACTTCTGTCCCGCCTCGACCTTGGCGATGTAGTCGGCGTAGTCCATATCCTGATAGACATACACCCCGTTAGGTCGCAGCCCGATCGGGTAAGGCGCGCGGACACTCTTCAAACTCTTGCCGCCCTGCCCGTTAAGGAACATTCCCGGATAGCCGAACAGATCCGACTCGGTGATGACGATCTTCACCCCGTCAGCCGCATCCACCGTTATCGGAAGAAATGCGAGTTTCGCTGGATTTATCTCGGACAAATGAATATGCTCGTACGTGTTCTCGAACGAGTTGACGAACTGCTGTTTGAATGTCTTCCCGTCATCGCTCTTGACGTAAGGCACCCACGCCGTCCAGTCCTCGGCGAAATTGAATTCCGTAAGCTCGTCGGTCACAGTAAACTCCCCGGCCTTGGCCGTTGAGACGAACCTGTAAGCCACCCCATTGTCAAAAGCCCTGAACTCCACATTGTAGCCCTTGAACTCCAGCGTAAGGAAATTGTAAACGTCATCCACGGTGGCCTTCTTGTAGTTCATCGCCGGGATCCCCTTTACATCGTGCGACCCTCTTCTGACCTTGCGTACATTTTCCGCGGTTCCTCCGAACATAATCCCATCCTCAAATGTCATAGAAATCTCCGAAGGCGTAAGAAGCGCCACCCCGTCCCGGCTTATTGAATATCTAAGCCCGTCTCCGGTAGAGATTTCCGTCACAATCCTCCCGTTCGGAGAGGCCAGTGACCAAGTTTTCCGCGCCCCGAAGGCCACCAATGGCAGGCAAATGAATATCACCGCCGCTGAAAAGAACCGTTTCAGTGTCATATTACCCATAGAATGATGCGAATATCAATAAAAATCAAAAATAGTCATTTTGCCGAACTTTACCAAAATGGAGAAATTTTGGGAAATATTTTGTGCTATACCTTTGCGATAACCGCATAAAATCGACACTTGTCGCAAGGCAATAAAATTTATTCTTGTGCGGTAACTCATTTTTTTTTACCTTTGTCGCAAAGCAATAATGAATATGGCGAATGAGATCATAGGACGGGAAGTGGAAATCAAACTGCTCGAAGAATGCTACCAATCAACTAAGGCTGAATTGATTGCTGTATATGGTAGAAGGCGGGTTGGGAAAACTTATCTGGTAAAAAGCCTTTTTCAGGACAGGTTTGATTTCTTTGTCACCGGACAATACGAGGGGAAACTTCGGGACGAGTTATATTTGTGGAACCGTAAACTTGTGGAATGCTCCGGGAATTTCTATCCTGTGCCACGCGATTGGAATGAGGCGTTTGAACAGCTGAAGCATTACCTCGGCACTATCGCGAAAAAGAGAGTCGTGATATTCATTGATGAAATGCCGTGGCTGGACACCCCTAAGTCTAAGTTTGTCAAGGCTTTTGAATATTTCTGGAATGATTGGGCATCCTCCCGGAACGAACTTATGGTGATCATCTGCGGTTCCGCCACGACGTGGATGAATGACAACGTCATTTCCCAGAAAGGTGGGCTGCACAACAGGGTCACCAGGAAAATAAAGTTGTCCCAGTTCAACCTCCACGAGACCTCCCTTTTCCTTGCCAAGAAAGGTATCAAGTGGACAAATCATCAGATAGCGGAGTGCTATATGGTTCTTGGGGGCACCCCATATTATCTTGATCTGCTCCGCAAAGGCTACAGTCTGCCTCAGAATGTCGATTTCTTGTTTTTCCGGAATAACGCGGAACTGGAAAATGAATATGATGTCTTGTTGAAATCCTTGTTCAAGGACTCGCAGACATACCGGCGTGTGATTGAGCTTCTTGCGAAGCGCTCCAAAGGGATGACCAGAAAGGAAATGTGCGAAGAACTGAAATTCTCCGATGGCGGAGCCTTCACGACCATTCTCGAAAACCTTAAGAATTGCGATTTCATAAGGTCATATTCAGCGTTCGGGAAGAAGGACAGGGACACGATGTATCAGCTTGGCGATATGTTCATACTCTTCTATCTCAAGTTCGTCAAGAATGGTGGCGGCAAGGATGAGGCCTTCTGGTCGAACTCAATTGATGATCCAGCGAGGCGGTCTTGGTCAGGATATGCTTTCGAACAGCTCTGTCTCAGCCATATTCCTCAAATCAAGGAGTCCTTGGGAATCCGTGGTATTCTTAGCAATGTCTGCTCCTGGTACAAGAAGGGCGACCGCGAAAAGGGAATAAAAGGACATCAGATCGACATCCTGATAGAACGCCGGGATCAGGTGATAAATGTCTGCGAGGCAAAATTCTCCAACAGGCCCTACGTCGTGACCGGAAAATATCTTCAAGAGATGTTCGAGCGGATGGAGGATTTCCGTGACACAGTGAAAACCAACGCTGCCTTGCACCTGACAATGATAGCGTCAGCCGGACTCGCCGCCAATGAATATTCCGGTGAAGTCCAGAGTGTTGTGACGCTTGATGATCTTTTTAAGAGTTGATACGCTACGTGTTTTGTGCACTTTGAAATGACGGTTTTTGAAGTTTTGTGCACTTTATGAGGGTGGAATTTATTATTTTTATGCACCTCTGATCGTGCACATAGCCGGTCAACACGCTTGGGATTGTCTAATTGAACGATATAATACACCGCATAATAAACAATAAATTTTATGAATATCAAACCGTATATTATTGCTGCATTGGCAGCTCTGGCGGTCTGCCCGCCCATCCCGGCGCAGGAGAAGACAGACTTCACCGAACATCTTGACCAGAAGGTGATCACAGAGGGGAATGCTGTGACGCGAAGGCACGAGACGGTTTTCTATGACACGGCAAAAGACGCTCTGTCAAAGGAGATTGAGACGAGTTCGAACTACACGTCGCTTAACGGTGTGTGGGCTTTCCGGTACTACGATTCCGTGCAGGATATGCTGGCGTATCCTGACAAGGCTCCCTCCACCATCAAGGTTCCGGGCAACTGGGAGGTTCAGGGATTCGGCACGGCGATCTACGTGAACCATCCGTACGAGTTCTGTCCGAGGAATCCGAGGCCGCCACAGCTTCCAGACAATATTCCTACTGGAGTATATTCAAGGAAATTCACGCCGGAGTTTGGAAAAGGGGAGAGGTGCTACCTGAATCTCTGCGGAGTGAAGGGAGGCGCGTATGTATTTGTCAATGATAAATTTATCGGCTATAGCGAGGACTCCAAGAGCCTTGTCCGCTATGATATTACTCCTTATGTGGAGAGTGGCAAGGAAGCGGACCTCCGAATGGTCGTGACAAGGTGGAGCACAGGCAGTTATCTTGAGTGTCAGGATTTCTGGCGCATCAGTGGAATCGAGCGGGATGTCTATCTGTCAAGGGAACCGGCCACCGTTCCGGATGACTTTGACTGGAATGTGGTCTCTACACTTGCCGATGACCTTAGCACCGGTGATTTTAGGCTGAGCGTCAACTCCTCGAAGCCGATCAATGTCAGCTGGACTCTTTTGGACGCCCAGGGCAACGAAGTCACAAGAGGAGAATCAGAGACTGTCCAAGGCGTAAAACAGTGGCAATCAGCCATCAAAGACGTGAGAAAATGGTCTGCCGAGACTCCAGAGCTTTACACCTTGCTGCTCTGCGTCGAAGGAAAATACGCCAAGGCCAACATCGGTTTCCGTCGCCTTGAGATTGTCGGCAGCCAATTCCTCGTGAACGGCCAGCCTGTCAAGTTCAAGGGTGTCAACATCCACGAACACAATCAGTTCACGGGGCATTACATCACTAAGGAGGACATCCTGACCGACCTGCGCCTGATGAAGGAGCACAACATCAACGCCATCAGGACCTGTCACTATCCGCAGCCTCGCCTTTTCTATGAGCTTTGCGACAAGTACGGATTCTATGTCTATGACGAGGCCAACATCGAGTCCCACGGAATGGGCTACAACCTCACCAGGACGCTCGGCAACAACCCTGACTGGCTTCCGCAGCACCGTGACAGGATTCTGAATATGTACTACCGGACCCGCAACTACCCTTGCGTGACGATCCTCTCGCTCGGCAACGAGGCCGGAAACGGATGCAACTTCTATGACACCTACCGCGACCTGAAGGATCTGGAGAAGGATGGCCAGAACAGGCCTGTCTGCTATGAGCGCGCGCAGTATGAATGGAACACGGATATGATCGTTCCGCAATATCCTGACGCTGAGTGGTTCAGAAAGATGGGCGAAAACGACTGCGGCAGACCTGTCGTGCCTTCTGAATATTCCCACGCGATGGGCAATTCCAACGGCTCGCTCGACCGCCAGTGGAAGTATATTTATGAATATCCAAACCTTCAGGGCGGCTTCATCTGGGACTGGATAGACCAAGGGCTTCACGAGAAGGATGACGAGGGGCGGATGTACTGGACCTACGGCGGAGACTACGGTGAACACACTCCGAGCGACGGCAATTTCAACTGTAACGGAATCATCGCTCCGGATCGCACTCCGCATCCTGCTATGGCCGAGGTCAAGCACGTTTATCAAGACGTGACGGTGACCCCTGTCGATGCCGCCAACGGACTGTTCCGTCTGAAGAACAGATTTTATTTCAGGAGTTTGGACAAACATATTCTTAAATGGACGGTCACTGCCGACGGTACAGGCATCGCTTCCGGCGACATCAAGCTTTCCGCCGCGTCACAGGCCGAGGAGGATTTCAGGGTTGAATTGCCGAAACTGCCTTCCGAAAAGAATTGTCTGATCACATTCGAGATTCTCACCACGGAGAAAGAGGATTTGCTGCCTAAAGGCTATGTGATAGGTTACGACCAATTTAAATTGTCAGGTGCTGTCAGGGAGACCGCTCCAGCCAACTGCTTTAATATTAGAATGACGCAGGATGAATCCACTATAACTCTTGAATGGAGAGACGCGGTAAAATTTAAGACCAATGCCTCGATTGTCTTCGACAAAACGCTTGGATGTCTGCGGTCATATTCATTCAAAGGAAAGAATATGTTCAATGATGATTTCGGCCTGAGACCGTTGTTCTGGCGCGCGCCGACCGACAATGACTACGGCAACGGAATGCCGTCCCGCTGCCAGGCGTTCAAGACTTCCAGCCGTGAGTTCAATGTCAAGGCGGAGTTCGACGGAGAGTCCATAGTCGCTGAATATTCATTGGCGAGCGGGAATATATTCATTGTCCGCTATACACTTCTTGAAGGAGGAATCCTTTCGGTACGCTCTGATTTCAAGGGAATTAAGTCTGACAAGCCGGTTGATGTGCCGCGCATCGGATTTAGAATGAGGCTGTCGGCTTCGGCTGATTCTTTCACCTATCTTGGACGTGGACCGGAGGAGAACTACGGTGACCGCTTCGGCGGAACCCTTATCGGGAAATATACATCTTCAGCGGCAAAGGAATATGTCCGCTACGTGCGTCCGCAGGAGTGCGGTCATCACATTGATTGTGAATATCTTACCATAGGTGGATTGACCATCCGATCGGATCGTTTCGAGTTTAACGCCCTCCGCTGTTCCGTTGAGGATCTTGACTCCGAGGAGGCTGTTCAGCGTGACTACCAGTGGGAGAACAAAGGCCCTCTCACCGAGAACAATCCGGCCAAGGCCAAGAACCGCCTCCGCCGTCAGACCCACATAAATGATTATGTGGAAAGGGATTTCGTCGAGGTTTGTGTTGATTATGCCCAAAGTGGAATCGGAGGTTATGACAGCTGGGGAGCCAGACCGGACGCCGATAGATGTCTTTGGAGCGACAAGGACTATTCGTTCCGTTTTGCCATCGTTCCGGCGAAGGTGATGAGCGCGGAACGTGCGATGAGATATGAATTTTAGGCTATTACGCCGAATTATGATATCTTTGTAACAGAAACATAATTTAAATACTAATAAACAATGAAGTTTAGGAATATGTTCGCAGCTCTGCTGCTTGTACTTGCGGTGTCGTGTTCAACTGTGAACAAGAGTGGCGTGATCAAGGTTGAGACACCTGCCCGTCCCGCCGGTCAGGAGAATGTGCTTGGGCTGACTGTCCCGGCTATGGACACTGTACGTGTCGCCTTTGTCGGCATCGGAATGCGTGGTTCGGGAGCCGTAGAGCGCTATACCTACGTCCCTGGAGTGAAGATCACCGCTCTCTGTGACGTGGAGGCCGACCGTGTTGAGAAGGCTCAGAAGACATTGGAAGGCAGGGGATTCCCTAAGGCCGCTGAATATTCAGGAAGCACCGAGGCTTACAAGGATCTTTGCGACCGTGACGACATCGATCTGGTTTACATCTGCACAGATTGGAAACATCACGTTCCGATTGCCCTTTACGCTATGGAGCACGGCAAGAATGTCGCCATCGAAGTTCCCGCCGCCGCCTCTCTTGAGGACATCTGGGCTCTTGTGAATATGTCCGAGAAGACCCGCAAGCATTGTATGATGTTGGAGAACTGCTGCTACGACTTTTTCGAGCTGACAGCCTTGACAATGGCCCAGAAGGGACTTCTTGGCGAGATTCTTCACGGAGAGGGTTCCTACCATCATAATCTGGATCCTTTCTGGAACGCCTACTGGAGCAACTGGAGACTTGATTTCAATCAGGCTCACAAGGGAGATGTCTATCCTACGCACGGCCTCGGCCCTGTATGCCAGGTTATGAACATCCATAGAGGAGATCGTTTCAAGACTCTTGTCGCTATGGAGACCAAGACAGCCAACGGCCCTAAGCACGTCGAGGCGAAGACCGGAGAGAAATGCGATGACTTCCAGAACGGTGATGTCACGATGACGATGATCTCCACCGAGAAGGGCAAGACCATCCTTGTGGAGCACGATGTGATGACCCCTCGTCCTTACAGTCGTATGTACCAGATTGTCGGCAGTGACGGTTATGTTGGCAAGTACCCTGTCCAGCAGGTATGTCTCCGTGAGAACGCCTCCGAGGGCACTTCGACTGATTTTCAGAATCTTGGCCGTGAGGTTGTCTATTCAGGAGACAAACTGAACAAGCTGCTTGAGGAGAACCGCAACCCGATTCTTACCCCTGAGCTTGAGGCTCTTGCTAAACAAGTCGGCGGCCACGGCGGAATGGATTTCATAATGGACTACCGCCTGATTTACTGTCTGCGCAACGGACTTCCTCTCGATATGGATGTCTATGATATGGCCGAATGGTGCTGCCTCACCGAGCTCGGAAAGATCTCGATGGAGAACGGCAACGCCCCTGTCGAAGTCCCGGACTTCACCCGCGGCGCCTGGAACCAGATCAACGGCTTCTCCTACGCCTTCGCTGAGTAAAAACATTCAAAAATCATTAATAAGATGAAAGCGTTAAAAATTTTTGCTGTCGCCGCTTTGGCGATCATCCTTGCGGCTCCTTGCCGCGCCAATGTGTCATCGGTTGCCGCTCCGGCCGCACAGACGACATCCACATCACTCACAAAGAGCAATGGAACCGCCGCAGGCAAGGCTCTTCTGGCTCTCTACACTCAGTACAAGAGCAACGGCAGCCTGGATATGACCAATCCGACGAACATTGTGAATATGGTCACTCTGGCCAACAACATCAAAGGGTTGAAGTCTTCCGTCAACACAACCAATTTCGTTAAGGGTCTGATCTCCGGTTCCGGCAAGCTTGTCAACAACAGCAACTCCAGCACGGTGCTCGGCAGCCTGACCAAACTTGCGGGAATGGATCTGTCCTCTTTGCAGACTTCCGCCAAAACCGCCGCAACCAATGCCGCCAAGTCAGCTGCTACCGACGCTCTTTCAAAGATCGCGTCTTCAAAGAATGCCTCCACGGCGGTTTCAAACGCCAAGGAGATCGCTTCCGCCGCATCAACCCTCTCTACTCTTTTCAAGACCTTGAAGAAGTAGGAATATAATAGGTGCGGGTGACGGAACAATCCCGAAAGCCGTGGCGCCTAATGGACTGTATGTCAATATAATAAGCAATGACCTTGTGCCGAATCCAGCACAAGGTCATTGCTTTTATTGTTGATTGTCAAGGCGTTGGCTGCCACGGCTATCTTATCGGAAATCCTCGTACTCCGGCATTCCGAGACCGGAGATGAAGTCCTTGAACTGCTTGTCGTCCTTAGGGCAGATCAGGAGAACGTCACCGGTATCGACAACAGCATAGTCCTTCAGGCCTTTGATGGCGTAGAGCTTCTTCGGGTTTGAGCTGATCAGAAGGCTGTCCTTGTTGCCTTCAGCCAGAATCTTGTCTGTGAACACAACGTTCCCGTCCTTGGTCTTCCTGTCGTAATTCCTGAAAAGAGAGTCCCATCCGTCAATGTCGGACCATCCGAAATCTCCGCAGTAGAGCCAGGCTCTGTCCGTCTTCTCCATCACACCGTAGTCGATGGAAACCTTCGGGCAGTCTGAATATACCTTTTCAAGGAACGCCTGCTCCTTGTCGCTCCCCAAAACTTCTTCCCAACCTGCGAACAGTGAAGTGACATCTGGAATATACTTCTCCATTTCCTCCTTTATCACCGATGCCTTCCAAATGAATATTCCTGAGTTCCAATAAAATTCACCTGTCTTGCAGAACACTTCGGCGAGGGCTTTGTCCGGCTTCTCGGTGAAAGTCTTAACCTTCAGAGGAGTGTCGGCGCAGGTGTTGTCCTTGCTTCTTGGCGCTTGGATGTAGCCGTAGTCCGTGTCCGGGTTTGTCGGGTGGATCCCCAATGTCATCAAGGCCGGTTTGTCTTCGGCATATTCAATCACTTTCAGGATGGTGGCCTTGAATTTGTCCTCATCTGTGATGATGTGGTCTGCCGGAGTGGCGATAAAGGTCGCGTCCGGATTCCGCTTGAGGATGCTGTAGGTCGCGTAAGCTATGCAGGGGGCTGTATTGCGGGCGTAAGGCTCCAGAAGAAGGTTGCCTTCGGGTAGTTCTGGAATCTGCATATGTACCAGATCAGCGAATCTGGCCAAGGTGACGATGATGATGTTTTCTTTCGGGACTATTTCCGAGAACCGGTCGTAAGTCGTTCTGATGAAAGACTTTCCTGTGCCGGAAATGTCCAAGAACTGCTTCGGCTTTGATTCCCGGCTTACCGGCCAGAAGCGGTTCGCTGTGCCTCCGGCCATTATCACACAATATCGGTTATCTTTGTTCATATCTTAGTGCTTAGTATATTCTCACAAATTGTCACAGTCACTTCGGCAGGCTCAGTGACCGCTCCGCTTCAGTCGCTGATCTTGTGGCTGCAGAACTTCGGTTGCTGATCTTGTGGTTGCTGAGCTTGTCGAAGCATCGGACCATCGGACCGTTGAAGCACCCGTTCAAAGGTACATCGGGTAAAACGCTTTCGGAAACCATTCCACAATCTCCTTTCCTCCGTCGAACGTCACGGCCACGATGTCGAAATTCACCTCCACATCGGGAGGAATCCTCTTGTCCTTGGCCATATTCAAGTACCTCAGCGCAGCGTCCGCCACCTTCCTCTGCTTGCTTGCCGTCACGTTCTCCTCTGGGGAGACCATCACAGGCGCCACACGGCTCTTGACTTCCACAAAATGCACACCATTCCGATCCAAACTGATGATATCTATCTCAAGATGTCCCGACCTGAAATTCCTCTGCACGATAGTGTGCCCCTTGCCGGTCAGAAACTCACAGGCGACATCCTCACCCCTCTTTCCCAGTTCCATCCGTGGAGTCATCTGTCT
>CAVKYA010000065.1:0-3165 GCA_963660255.1 Bacteroidaceae bacterium
GTCTGGATCACGAGACACGTGACGGGATCAAGGGCTTCATCAGCATCACCGGTGGTAAGCTTATGACCTACAGGCTCATGGGTGAGATGGCGGCTGACGCTGTCTGCAAGAAGCTCGGCCGGGACGCCAAGTGCGTGACCGCCGACACTCCGCTTCCGGGATCCGAGCCAGGTGGAATCGAGGAGATCTCCAAGAAGATCTGGGAGGTTCCGACAATGGTGCAGAAGGCATCCGTCGGGCGTTTCGGAACCCAGGCGGCCAATTTGGACTTTGACGGTGACGTGAAAGGAAGTCTTGTCTGCGAATGCGAGGAAGTCTCTGTGTCAGAGGTCGATTCGGCCATAGAGGATCTTGAGGTCAACAATCTTGTGGACTTGAGGAGACGTACACGTTTCGGAATGGGAACCTGTCAGGGTGAGCTTTGCGCATGCAGGGCCGCCGGTCGTCTCGCCAAGGCCAGGAAATGTACGGCCAAGGCCCGCGTTGATCTTAAGGACTTTATGAATGAGAGATGGAAGGGGATGTATCCTGTAGCTTGGGGTGAGACGCTCCGAGAGAGTGCCTACACCCAGTGGGTATATTCAGAGGTAATGGGACTTGGTGAGGAAATATAGGAGGAAGAGATTATGAAATTTGATGTTGTACTTATAGGAGGCGGCCTTTCTTCGCTGGTCTGCGGAATCAAGTTGCAGAAAGCGGGAAAGAAATGCCTGATGGTGTCCGCCGGACAGAACGCCCTCCACTTTTCATCCGGCGCTTTCGGTCTGCTGGGAAAACTTCCTGATGGAACGGATGTTGCCGAACCACTTTCTGCGGTGGAAAATCTTCCTTCCGAGCATCCATATTCAAAGATCGGAAAACGGAGGCTTTCTGAATATGTCGTCTCGATTCCGGGATTTTTCTCGGATTGTGGGGTGGCTCTGCATTCGGTCCCTTCGACAGGCTCAGGGACCGGGTCTGGCACAGCTTCGGTCCCTGCGGTCACTTCGGTCGCTTCGGTCACTGAGCCTGTCGAAGTGGTCGAAGCGGCCGAAGCAGTCCGCAACGGTTACCGCATCACCGCTCTCGGCACATTAAAGCCAGCTTGGCTCGCGATGGATGACGTGACCCTTCTTGCATCAAAGGATGAGAAGATAGGCGAGAAGGCCTTGATAGTGAACTTCACTGGCTTCTTGGATTTCAACACCCGCTTCATCGCCGAAGGCTTGGAGAAGCGAGGCACTGAATGCCGCATCGAATCCGTGAAACTGGACGAGATAGAGCATCTTCGCAAGAATCCGGCCGAGATGAGATCAGTGAACATCGCTCGTGTTATGAACAATGAGGCCAGCTGGAAGGCGTTTGCCCACAAGGTTCAGGAACTTCTTAAAGGTGAGGATGTTGTCGTTCTGCCGGAGGTGTTCGGCTTTGAGAATCCTGTGATTATGCAGTGGCTCAAGGAAATGATTCCGGCCAAGGTCGTGTTCATTGGAACCACGCCTCCATCAGTACCTGGAATCCGCACACAGAGGCTTCTGAAAAAGGCTTTTGAGGCAGCCGGGGGCACATTCCTGATGGGAGATGAGGCTCTTGACGCTGTTTTCGACGGAGAACGTGTCGCAAGCATCCAGACCACCAATCTCGGCAAACTGCGCATCGAGGCTGGCACATTCGTCCTTGCCAGCGGCAATCTTTTCGGAAAAGGTCTTGTGGCCTCACCGGATGCCGTCAAGGAGCCGGTTTTCGGCCTTGATGTCGATTACCCTGCCGAAAGGAAGGATTGGTACGATGAGAAGTTCTTCGCCCGTCAGAACTACACTGGTTTCGGGGTGAAGACCAACGACGATTTCCAACCTTTGCGTGACGGGAAGGTGGTCCCTAACCTCTACGTGGTTGGCTCCGAGGTAGGAGGCTGCAACCCGCTTGCTGAAGGTAGCGGAGCGGGTGTCTCTATTATGACAGCGTTCAGCGCGGCGGACAGGATTCTCGGTAAGTAAGTCGAACATATTCATTTGACATTGAAAGAGATATGCAAGAGAAAAACATAAGTTTCAATAATTTCGAACAGTGCATCAAATGTACGATTTGTACCGCTTACTGTCCGGTTGTGGCTGTCAATCCGTTGTACCCCGGACCTAAACAGGCCGGCCCTGACGGGGAGAGGCTTCGTCTTAAGAACAAGTACTTTTTCGACGAGAACCTAAAGTATTGCATGAACTGCAAACGCTGCGAGGTGGCTTGCCCGTCTGGGGTGAAGATCGCTGACCTGATTCACTCTGCCCGTCGCCGTTTCAGCACCGCGACTCCGGGTCTTCGTGACCGTCTTCTGGCAAGTACGGATTTTATGGGCAAGATGGCGAGGCCGTTCGCTCCGGTCGTGAACTTTATGGTGGCTTCCAAGCCGGTCAAGGCCGTGATGGACGCAACTCTTCACATCGACAGCCACAGGACTTTCCCGAAATACAAGGCTCACGGCTTCGAGTCTTGGTTCCGGAAAGAGGCGCAGGATGCTCAGAAAGCATATTCAAAACAGGTCGCTTTCTTCCATGGCTGTTCGACTGAGTTCCAGCAGCCGGAGGTCGGAAAGGCTTTCGTGACGGTGATGAACGCTGTCGGCTATGGGGTGCAGTTGATGGATGAGAAATGCTGCGGTGTGGCGATGATCTCCAACGGAATGTGGAACGGGGCGACCAAGCACGCGAAGCACAATGTCGCTGAGTTTGAGAAGGCTGTGGCCGCCGGGCTGCCGATTGTCGCGACTTCATCCACCTGCGTCTTCACGATGAGGGATGAATATCCTGACGTGCTTTCAGTCGATAATTCCGCCGTGCGTGACAGCATCACCCTTGTGGAGAAGTTCTTGTTTGAGTTGATCGATTCCGGCAAGGTCAAGCTGGTGTTCAAGGATGACTACCGCGCGAGGATAGCCTATCATATTCCTTGCCACGTGGAGAAACTCGGTTGGAGCATATTCACGAAGGCTTTGATGAATATGATTCCGGGTGTAACATTCACAGTTCTGGACAGCGGATGCTGCGGAATAGCAGGAACTTACGGCTTCAAGAAGGAGAACTACAAGTACTCACAGGAGATCGGTCGTCCGGTCTTCGAGCAGATCAAGGCCGTCGCTCCTGATTTCGTCTGCAGCGAATGCGAGACCTGCAAGTGGCAGATCGAGATGTCCAC
>CAVKYA010000065.1:3414-7736 GCA_963660255.1 Bacteroidaceae bacterium
AAAAAGGCGGGACCGTAAGCCGGTTTCTGTTTTTGAATCTGCCATTTATCTACGCAACCTACCCCCTGGCATCGGGCGGGCAGCCCTCGTCTGCCAGTATATTTGGTCTTGCAGGCCCTGACATCGTACCCGTGCGGCGTCGCCGACGCACGTCGTGAGCTCTTGCCTCACGTTTTCACCCTTGCCTGTGGTCAGGCGGTTGTTTTCTGTTACGATGCCATAAGATTACTCCCATCTGAGCTTTCCTCAGCAGGGTGCCCTGTCCTGTCCGGACTTTCCTCACCCGGGACCGAAATCCCGCAGCGCGGCAGATCGTCCCACCTTTTATCTTGCAAAAGTACTAAAAAAACGGTTCTGACTACCCAATGAAAAGCATTTAATAAACAAAAATTTTCGGTAATCACATTTTTGACATAAATTTGTAGTCCAGTATAGAGCAGAAAAGAATATGAGTACAAAGTATGTTTTCGTTACTGGCGGTGTGGCTTCCTCTTTGGGAAAGGGTATCATTGCCGCATCGTTGGCCAAACTTCTTCAGGCCAGAGGACTTAGGGTCACCATCCAGAAATTCGATCCCTACATCAACATCGATCCGGGCACGCTGAATCCTTATGAGCACGGAGAGTGCTACGTGACGGATGACGGCGCGGAGACTGATCTGGATCTCGGTCACTACGAGAGATTTCTGGGCGTGCATATGTCCAAGGCCAACAACGTGACCACCGGCAAGATCTACTGGACGGTCATCAACAAGGAGAGGGAAGGCGCCTATCTGGGCAAGACCGTACAGATTGTACCTCATATCACAGACGAGATCAAGCGCAGGATGCTGCTCCTCGGCAAGACCGGCAAGTATGACGTGATCGTCACCGAAGTAGGTGGCACAGTGGGAGATATGGAATCCCAACCGTTCGTGGAGGCGATCCGCCAGCTCCAGTGGGAACTGCCTGACGAGGATCTCATCAGCATCCACCTGACTCTGGTCCCTTACCTTCGCGCCGCCAAGGAACTCAAGACTAAGCCTACCCAGCACTCAGTCCAGATGCTCCAGCAGGCCGGTGTCCACCCGGACATCATCGTCTGCCGCACGGAGATGGAATTGACCCCTGAACTCAGACGCAAGGTCGCTCTTTTCTGCAACGTCAAGCCGGGCCACGTCATCCAGTCAATCGACGCGCCTTCAATCTATCAGGTGCCTCTGAATATGGAGGACGAGCATCTCGACGAGATGGTTCTCAATCATTTCGGAATATCCGCTCCTGAGCCGGACTTCACGAATCTTAAGTCATTCCTCGACAGACTCTATAATCCTAAACATCAGGTGGATATCGCCCTTGTCGGGAAATATGTCGAGCTTCAGGACGCTTACAAGTCCATCCTTGAGTCGTTTGTACACGCCGGGGCCGCGAACGAGTGCAAGGTGAATGTCCATACGCTTCAGAGCGAGCATCTTGACAGCTCCAATCTTGAGGAAAAGATCGGGAATATGGATGGAATCCTCGTCGCGCCGGGATTTGGCGAGAGGGGACTGGAAGGCAAGATTCTTGCAATAAAATACGCCCGTGAGCACAACGTGCCGTTCTTCGGAATATGCTTGGGAATGCAGATGTGCGTGGTTGAGTTCGCCAGAGACGTGCTTGGAATCAAGGACGCGATCTCGGCGGAAGTGAATCCGAACGCCGCCAACCCGGTCATCGACCTTATGGAGGAGCAGAAGAGCACCACGATCAAAGGCGGAACAATGAGGCTTGGGGCATACGATTGCAAACTGGAAGAGAACTCGTTGGCTTACAGAATTTACGGCAGCGAGATGATTTCCGAAAGGCATCGTCACCGCTATGAGTTCAACAACGCCTACCTCGAAAGGATGGAGACCGCGGGACTCAAGGCCACGGGAAAGAATCCGGACACCGGTCTGGTTGAGATTGTCGAGATCCCTACTCATCCGTTCTTCATCGGAGTGCAGTTCCACCCGGAGCTCAAGAGCACGCCGGAGAAGCCGCAGCCGATCTTCGTGAAGTTCGTGGAGGCTGCGATGGCTTACAGGGAGAAGAAAAAGTAATATGCCGGCGGAGGCTGACTCCGTGGCCTTAATGAGAAAATAATGAAGAGATTCGTGAATATATTCATAGAAACCGCGTTGGCTGCGCTTGCGTTGCTTTCCGCTTCGTGCGCTGACGCCAAGGTGCGCCAGTACAAGGTTCAGGTTGTGAATGAATATATTCACGATGAGACTTCGTTCACGCAGGGGCTTTTCTTCTTGAATGGAGAGATGATCGAGACCACCGGGCAATACGGTGAATCTACTCTCCGAAAGGTGGATCTGGCGACAGGAAAGGCTTTGAAGAGATTTGATTTCGACAAGAAATATTTCCTTGAAGGTTCGGTCGAGTTGAACGGCAACATATTCATACTTACTTGGCTGAATAAGGTGGCCTTTGTCTATGACGCGAAGACTCTCGCCTACAAATCGACTTGGAGTTACCCTCGTGAGGGATGGGGGCTGACGACGGACGGGAAGAGTCTGATCGCTTCGGACGGATCGGCCAGACTGTACTTTATGGATGAGAGGTTCAAGCAGCAGAAGGTGCTGACTGTCAAGATGAACGGACGGCCGGTGCAGATGCTGAACGAGCTTGAATGGATTGACGGGAAGATTTGGGCGAACGTCTATATGACTGATATGATTGTGATCATCAATCCTTCCGACGGAACAGTCGAGGGGACGGTTGATTGCAGCGGGCTTCTGCCCAAGTCTTTGCGTGACGCTGACACGGATGTGCTGAATGGAATCGCCTACAACCAGAAGGACGGTAGGATTTACCTTACCGGCAAGTGCTGGAAGCGGCTCTATGAGGTGCGTCTGGTAGAAAAATAATGGTCGCTTCGGTTGTTTGGTCACTTCGACAAGCTCAGTGACCGCCTTTTCCGGTCGCTGAGCTTGTCGAAGCGCACCGGCGGAATAGAACAGAAGCGACTGTATAAAAGAAAATACAAGCGGGGGTACTGGGCGTGTCGCCCGGTTGAGATCATACCCAATGAACCTGATGCGGATAATGCCGCCGAAGGGAAGCGATGTCTCAGATTGCCGTAACCGGCAGCCCCTTGCATTAATATTCAAAACATTATGCGAGGTTTTTTATTTGCGACGGCGGCGTTGGCCGCTATGACTCCACAGGCTTTGAACGCTCAAAGCCAGCCGGACACCACAAAGGCCGAGATTCTCAATGAGGCCATAGTCAGAGGTGTCCGCGCGCAGAAGAACGCCCCTTATGCGGTTGCGAACGTTGACCGCAAGGCACTTCAGAACTTTTCAGGAACCGGCAAGGAACTTCCGTTCCTGTTCTCGACGACTCCGGGTGTGCTTTCCTGGAGCGAGAACGGTCTCGGTACAGGTACGACTTATATGCGTATCAGAGGGGCGGGGGATTCCAGAATCAATGTCACGATCGATGGCGTTCCGCTCAACTCTCCTGAGGACCAGTGCGTCTTCTGGGCGAATATGAACAGCTACTCCGCCATTTTGGAAGGTGTTCAGATTCAACGAGGTGTCGGTTCTTCCACCAACGGTGACGGTGCGTTCGGCGGTTCTGTGGCCCTTCGTACAAAGGCCCCGTCCTACGATCCGTATGTGGAGTTGAACGCTTCCTACGGAAGTTACAACACGTACAACACCGGCTTCTCGATGTCCACAGGTCTGCTCGGCAATCATTTCGTCGCTGACGCAGCCTTCCACACGACCGGAACGGACGGTTATATTCACGGCACAGCTGGAAAGTCAGGCTCTTGGTACGCCGGTCTCAGCTGGCTCGGAAGGGATTTCATCATCAGGTACAGGAACATCGGGAACTACGAGCACACCGGTCAGGCTTGGAGTGGTGTCACCGCCGGTACGGGCGACCTGTCGATTATGGACGGGACCTATGGTAAGGCTACCGGCATCAAGACTTACGCTGATATGTACCGTGTGGGGCTCGGAAGGTTCAATTCCCTATATGAGTCAATGGATCCTGAAACCTATAAGACAACCCGCTACAGCCTGAACGACGGCAGCTATTGGCCGAAGACTACGGACAACTTCTGGCAGGATCACAATATTCTTTCCGCCGCGTGGGACATCAATGATAACTTGAAGACCACACTGTCACTTCATTACACCTACGGTTACGGCTACTACGATGAATTCAGGCCGGACAACAAGGTTTCCAAGTTCGGTTTCGATATGGTAAACGAGAAGGGTAAACCTGTCACATCCGACTTCATCCGCCAGAAAGGCCTGTCACAGAACGCCGCAGGTGTTGTCTATAACATCAACTATAACA
>CAVKYA010000065.1:8203-10398 GCA_963660255.1 Bacteroidaceae bacterium
AACTACCCGTTCCCTAAGGCCGAGCACGTCAATGACTATGAGTTGGGTTACCAATATTCCGGCTCGATCTTCCGCGCCGGTGCCAACTTCTATTTTATGGACTATGTGAACCAGTTCGTCCAGACCGGAATGCAGAGCGACATCGGTGAGAATCTCACCACAAACATCAAGGACTCTTACCGTGCCGGAGTTGAGCTTACCGCAGGTGTCGATGTCGCCAAGTGGCTGACACTTGAGGCCAACGCCGCCCTCAGTTCCAACAAGATCAAGGATTTCGATGAGGTTGTCGAGGACTGGGACAACGGAACCCAGACCATCCACTACGACAACTCGACGCTGGCGTTCTCCCCGTCCGCCATCGTCAACGGTTTCGCCATATTCAAGGTCAAAGGAGTCCAGGCCACTTGGCACACATCCTTCGTAAGCCGCCAGTACCTTGACAACACCCAGAACAAGGACCGCTCCCTCCCTGCATATTCATTGTCAGGAGTAAGTTTCAGCTACCCGATCAAGCTCCGTGGCTTCCTGAGGGAAATCACTCTCGGCCTTGATGTCAACAACATATTCAACGCCCACGTGGCCACCTCCGGTTGGGTATATTCCGCCGTCTGTGAGTCCGCCGGTCACCCGAACGACAACCGCTACTACCAGATCGGCTTCATCCCGATGTCCGGCACCACCGCCCTCGGCCGCCTTACCCTCAAGTTCTAAGCGACTGCCAACCGGCAACAACGAACATAACAAATTCCCGCACCCGACCCGCCTTCCCAAGCGCCTCGGGTGCTTTTTTTATGAATATTCACGCCAAATTACTGAACAAATTCACGCCAAATTACTGAATGATTTTATGTCAAATTACTGAACAAATTTGCGCCAAATTACTGAATTTTGATATTATTGCGCTATATTTGCTTTATAAATAGCATTATACGTTATGGAAGGATATAGGCACAGGATATTGGATTCTCTTCTTGAAAGGAAGCTTCAGGCAAAGGGGGCCGTTCTTATAGAAGGTCCTAAGTGGTGCGGCAAGACGACAACTGCGGCAGAAATAGCCGCAAGCAAGGTGCTTTTGGCCAGAAAAGATGTGAAAGAACAATTCAAAAGTCTTTTGGAAATAGATATGGAGGTAGCCCTTGGAGGAGAAGCCCCGATGCTTATTGATGAATGGCAGACAGTACCAAAACTTTGGGATGCTGTACGTTACACTGTGGATGAACGTCATAAGATGGGGCAATTCATTCTAACGGGTTCGGTAGTTCCAGACAAAGAGGCGGAAGAGGAGAGGGAACACTCTGGAACCGGCAGGTTCGCTTGGCTCACGATGCGCCCTATGACCCTGTTCGAATCTGGAGAGTCCAATGGTCGTGTAAGTCTGTCAGATTTGTTCACATCTCCGGATAAGATTCTCGCGGAGAACGATCTGAATCTGGAGGACATCGCTTTTCTAATATGCCGAGGAGGATGGCCGATGGCAGTAGGGCTCCCTGACGAGATGGCTCTTGAGCAGGCTTTTGATTACTATGATGCCGTAACAAAAGAGGATGTCTCAAAAGTCGATGGTGTAAAACGTGCTTCTGAAAGGGTGCGGCGTCTTATGCGCTCTTATGCGCGTCATCAAGGCACACAAGCCTCCATTGCCACTTTGCGTGAGGATCTGAAGAACAATGATTCCTCAAGTCTCGATGAGAACACCATAAACTCCTATCTGGATGCACTTCGGAAAATATTTGTGATTGAGGATATGCCGGCTTGGAATCCGAACCTTCGTTCCAAGACTGCCATACGTACCTCGGATACCAGATATTTTGTTGATCCGTCTATTGGTACAGCTGCGCTGGAAATAGGGCCCGCAGACTTGATGAACGATCTTAACACTATGGGGCTTTTCTTTGAAACCTTATGCGTAAGGGATTTGAGAGTGTTTGCTGAATCTTTGAACGGAAAAGTTTACCATTACCGTGATAAAAGCGGTTTGGAATGTGATGCTGTGATACATTTGCGCGGCGGGCGCTACGGACTTATTGAGATCAAATTGGGTGGGCAGTCATTAATTAACGAAGGGGCGGCCACATTGACTGCGTTGTCCAATCAGATTGATACATCAAAAATGAAGAAACCAGCGTTCAAAATGATACTTACCGCCACTGGAGACTATGCATATCGTCGTCCGGAGGATGGAATTTATGTAGTTC
>CAVKYA010000066.1:0-10356 GCA_963660255.1 Bacteroidaceae bacterium
AAAAGCGAGTCAGGTGCGATATAACCTAACTCGCTTTGCGGATTCTTTGCTCCGCAGCAATCAGTGTTGTCTGTGGGAACGATTACAGCGTCCCGTTCTCGGCCTTCTCGATCATCGTCTTGTTAGCGGTGATGTAGATCTCGACGCGGCGGTTCTGGGCGCGGCCTTCCTTGGTGGCGTTGTCGGCCACAGGCATTGAGTATGACTTGCCCTCGGTGGTCATACGTGAGGAGGCGATGCCGCAGTTCTTCAGGTAGTTGGCCACTGACTGGGCTCTCTCGTTGGACAGACGCTCGTTGACGGCGTCGGAACCGGTGTTGTCGGTGTGACCGTAGATGGTGATGTCAGTGTCCTGCATATCGCTCATCTTGGAGGCGAACTGTGAGAGCTCGTTCTTGGAGGTCTGTGACAGCGTCGAACCGTTGGTAGGGAAGAGGATTCCGCTGTTGAAGGTGACCTTGATGGCCTGAAGACCGTTCTGATCCTGTACGGTCTCAACCTGGGCGTTCTCAAGGGCCTCAAGCTCGGCTGCCTTCTTGTCCATCTTCTTGCCGATCACGGCACCTGTGCCTGCGCCTACGGCTGTTCCGATGGCGGCACCGATGGCCGCGCCCTTGCCGTCACCGATGGCGGCGCCGATTCCGGCTCCGATGATGGCTCCGGCTCCGGAACCGAGAAGTGTACCCTGTCCAGTCTTGGACATTGTGCCGCAGCCAGAGAAAATCATGGCTCCGCAGAGAAGTGTCAAAACAACTTTCTTCATAATAATGTTGGATTTTTTAATGTGTGCCTCCCTTTTCGGAAAACTCACGGGTGTTTTTATTCAGTAGTCAAAAAAAGCCAGGCCAAAAGGCCCGGCCTTTTCTTATCTGCAAAGATAGGAATTATTTCGCGATAACACGTGCCATTTCGAGCACCTTGTTTGAATAACCCCACTCGTTGTCGT
Source organism: Bacteroidaceae bacterium (assembly GCA_963660255.1). Classification (GTDB taxonomy): domain Bacteria; phylum Bacteroidota; class Bacteroidia; order Bacteroidales; family UBA932; genus Cryptobacteroides. The sequence goes on from CAVKYA010000066.1 coordinate 947, forward strand.
ACCAAGCGCAAACCTTGACGAAGGTAGGATCGAGCTGGATACCAGCCTTAACGTCGAAGATAGAGGTGCGTGAGTCGTTGCGGAAGTCGGTGGATACCAGTGGCTCGTCGGTGTAGCCGAGAACACCCTTGAGCTCGCCCTCGGAAGCCTCCTTCATAGCGGCGCAGATCTCATCGTAGGTAGCTGGAGTGTTGAGCTCGCAGGTAAGGTCCACGAAGGAAACGTCAGAAGTAGGAACACGGAGAGACATACCGGTAAGCTTGCCGTTGAGCTCAGGAAGAACCTTGCCTACAGCCTTGGCGGCGCCTGTTGATGAAGGGATGATGTTCTCGAGGATTCCACGACCACCTCTCCAGTCCTTCTTTGAAGGTCCGTCAACAGTCTTCTGGGTAGCGGTAGCGGCGTGAACGGTTGTCATAAGGCCTCTCTTAACACCGAACTTGTCGTTGAGCACCTTGGTGATAGGAGCAAGGCAGTTGGTGGTGCAGGAAGCGTTGGAGATGATGTCCTGTCCAGCGTAGGTCTTGTGGTTAACACCATAGACGAACATAGGGGTGCTGTCCTTTGAAGGAGCTGACATGATGACTTTCTTAGCGCCGGCCTGGATGTGCTTGCGTGCGGTCTCGTCGGTAAGGAAGAAACCGGTTGACTCAACAACCACGTCAGCCTCAACCTCGTTCCACTTGAGGTTAGCAGGATCCATCTCGGCGGTGACACGGATCTTCTTGCCGTTTACTACAAGGTGTCCGTCCTCAACCTTTACATCACCCTTGAACGCTCCGTGAACTGAGTCGTACTTGAGCATATAAGCAAGATACTCTGGATCGAGAAGGTCGTTGATACCTACAACCTCGATGTCGTTTGAGAAGTTCTCAACCGCTGCACGGAAAACCATACGGCCGATACGGCCAAATCCGTTAATACCAAGTTTTACCATTTTTAATAGATATTAAATAAGTTGTTATACTTTTCTACTAAACTTAACCGCAGCCTTTCACTGCAAAAGCGATGCAAAATTATTAAAAAATTGCGGAATTTAATATATTTGTGGGCTAAAATATTAATAGCATGTCGAATGAATTGAATATACTGCTGACAAATGATGATGGCTATCAGGCAAATGGCATTCATGTCTTGTCTGACATAATGTGTCAATTTGGCAGAATAACAGCTGTCGCGCCGAAATTCCACCAGTCCGGGATGTCAATGGCAGTCTCGATGGGAGGCAAGGCGATCGCCTACAGGGAACTTCCCGAAAAGAACGGAGTGCGATGGTCTTACCTTGACGCGACCCCGGCGAGCTGCGTGAAGTACGGTCTGGACGAGATTTTCTGGCCCGGAAAGCCCGATGTCGTGGTCTGCGGAATCAACCACGGCTCCAACGCTGCCACGGCGGCGAACTATTCCGGCACCCTCGGCGCGGCGGAGGAGGCTGCCTTGAACGGAATATTAGGCATCGGAGTCTCGCTCGACACGATGAGCCTGGACGCGGACTTCTCCGTTGTCAATGAATATTTTCCCGGCATATTCAGAAAACTTTGGGAGCATCATAATCCTAAGTCAGGAATATATTATAATGTCAATTTCCCGAATATTCCCGCATCGGCTGTCAAAGGTGTCCGTGTGGGGCATCAGGGGCTGGGACATTGGGAAAAGGAGTTCAAGCCGTGGGACGCTGAGCTTTTCGCCAAAAGAGGTGTCCGTCCCGAGGATCTGGGGCAGACATCTTTCCCGAAGGCTGAGGAAGGGGAGATGCTCTACATGATGGTCGGGGAATTCAAGGATGATTCCCCTGCGGATGACATTCTGGCTGACCATCATATCCTTGCCGACGGCTACATCTCTATTGTCGCCCACAACATCAACAGCTCGGATCACGAGGAGATCGCCCGGCTGAACAGCCTTGGATTCAACGAGGATTTCTAATGAATATGCCAATGAATATTGCTGACTTGGTGTCGGCGGAATAATCAAGAAGTATGCGTTACTACATCATAGCCGGAGAGGCGTCCGGGGATCTGCACGGATCCAACCTCATGAGAGGACTTTACGCCGAGGATAAAGAGGCCGACATCCGCTTCTGGGGCGGTGGCCTGATGGATGCCGTCTATCATGAGCACCAGCAGGGGACCGGTCTCGTGAAGGACTACAAGGACGGGGCTGTCATCGGCTTCACCCAGATCCTGATCCACGCCAAGGCCTTCGCCAAAAGATTCACGGACTGCACGACGGACATCCTCCGTTGGAAGCCGGACGTGGTGATCCTTATCGACTATCCTGGATTCAATTTCCGTGTCGCGGAATTCGCCCACAAGGCCGGATTCAAGGTCTTTTACTACATCGCCCCGAAGGTCTGGGCATCAAGGGAAAGCCGTGTGAAGAAACTCAAGGCTTTCGTGGACAAGCTGTTCATCGTGTTTCCGTTCGAGATTCCGTACTTCACTAAGAAAGGCGTTGACTTCATATATAAAGGTAACCCTCTGATCGATGCCATCGACAATTCGGAGGCCTTCAAGGAGACCCGGGAAGAGTTTCTGGCGAAGACCGGCCTCCCAGACAGGCCGATGATCGCCCTTCTGGCCGGATCCAGAAACGGAGAGATCAGCTCGATGATGCCAACCTTTATGGAATTCGCCGACAAACTGCACGCTTTGCCTGAATATTCAGACTACCGCTTCGTGGTCGCCGCCGCTCCGGCGCGCTCGGAGGCCGACTACGCCAAATACATCGGGGGGCGTGAATATGTCAGTGTGGTATTTGGCCAGAGTTATGCCGTGATGCGTCACGCCAAGGCGGCCGTGGTCAACTCCGGGACAGCGTCGCTGGAATGCGCGCTGATCGGCACTCCGCAGGTTGTGGCCTATAAGGGATCCTCAGTTAATTTTATGATAGCCAAGTCGATAATCAAGATCCAGTACATAAGTCTCGGAAATCTGATCCTTGACCGGATTTGTTTCCGGGAGCTCCTCCAGTACTACTTCACGCCGGACAATGTGTTGAACGAGGTGCGCAGGATGGTCGAGGACGAGGAGTACCGCTCGGCGATGCTTTCAGGCTATCAGGAGATCCGTGACGCTCTCGGTGGGGAGGGTGCTTCCGCTGCCGTGGCCAGGGCGATGATAGCGGAATTAAGAAAATAGCCGGAAGGTCGCTTCGACACTTCGGCCCTTCGACAAGCTCAGGGACCGAAGCATACCGGTCACTGAGCCTGTCGAAGTGACCGAGGTGTTGGGGCCGAAGTGTTGTGATCGAAGTCAAGTGACCGAAAGCGCTATTGGTCCCTGAGCCTGTCGAAGGGACCGCAAATTCGATGACCGCAAATGGAACTGGTCACTGCGCCTGTGGTTGCTGAGCTTGTCGAAGCATCGAAGTGACCCAAAGAACAGAAAGATAACATTTTGAATATGAAAAAAATAGCATTGATCGCATTGATGATTGTGGCCGGAGCCGTGGCTGCATATTCACAGACTGAACAGAATCTGCCGAAGGAAATTTATGTCGAAGGAGGAAAGCATCACGTTCAGGGCATAGCGTATGACAAGGCGGCAGGTCGGATGTACTACTCGTTCACCACAAGTTTTCTGAAGACTGATCTCGAAGGGAATGTGTTAGGTTCCATCAACCACATTCAGGGGCATCTTGGTGCGATGACATTCAATCCGTCTGACAGAAAGGTCTATGCCTCGCTTGAGTGCAAGGACGATGTCATCGGAGCAGGACTTTCATCCTTCGCCAAAGGTCGGTCTATGTTCTACATAGCGATAATAGATGTTGACAAGGTGACAGAGGTCGGAATGGACTCCGAGAACAATGACGCTTTTCAAATCGTCTGCGTCAAGGAGGCCACGCACGATTTCCATATGACAGGATTCGCTGATCAGAATTACGAGCACTTCTACGGTTGCTCCGGAATAGATGGCGTGACGATCGCCCCTAAGCTCGGCAAGAAGGGCGGAAAGAATTACCTCTATGTCGCTTACGGCATCTATGGCGACAACGCGCGCAATGACAACAACCATCAGGTGCTGCTCCGCTACGACATCAAAAAATTGAATGAATATGCCGGGAAGGTGAAGTTCGGGGATTTCTACGGGGAAGGCCCGGCGAAGCCTCTGGACAAGTATTTCGCCTACACGGGAAACACGACGTGGGGAGTTCAGAATCTGGCTTACGACGCTGAGACCGGGAAGATGTTTATGGCTGTGTACAAGGGCCGCAAGAGCATATTCAAGAATTATGACATATTTGCGTTCGATGTGGCGGAAAAGCCTGCCAAAAAGTCTTTGGCCGGTGTCCTTTACGACATCACAAAGCATAAGGTGATAGGATCTTCGGAGAAGCCTGTGTCTGGTTTCTATTTCAAGTACGGCTCTACAGGAATATGTCCGGTCGGCGACGGTCTGTTCTATTTCGCCGAGCCTGGGAAGAGCGCTGCCACTGGAAATCAGTACTCCAGAACCCATCTTTACCGCTGGACCGGTGATTTCGCCAAGCCATTTGAAAGGCTTTAAGGTCCCTTCGACAGGCTCAGGGACCAACGCACTTCGGTCCCTGAGCCTGTCGAAGGGTCGAAGGGCCGAAGCGACTGTCATCACTTCCTCATAACGCTGAGGTCAACAAGCCCCGGGACCCCTTTCACGACAGCCCTGTCGGTTAACTGCCACCAAGTCCAGCCCTCAAATGCGGGCTGGTCTTTTTCGTAGTGCGCTATCCAGACAGGATAGTTCTCCGTAATGTCCTTGCTGAGATAGTCCTTCGCGAACGATGCCCCGGCATAGACAATCGGCTTCTTACCGTAATGCTTCTCGATGATTGTGAGCCATTTGAGTGCCTCCTCATTCAACTTCTTCCTTGAACCGCCACGATGTAAGGTCTCGATATCAAGGACGGGAGGCAAATCCTTGAACCTCAGATCTCCCACAGTTCGGATGAACAACTCGGCCTGCGCCGCGCCGTCCTTTGAACTCCTGAAGAAGTGGTACGCACCCCTTCTCAGACCTGATCTTCCGGCATCCTGCCAATTTCTAATGAAATCCTTATCGACCATCGACACGCCCTCCGTGGCCTTGATGAACACGAAACTGACAGGCCGGATGTCCTTGGCCAGATGATGATCCCTGATCGTCCTTCCGCGTTTGTCCGTCAGCACGTAAAGGGAATCCCAGGCGATCCCGTCAGCGTTGTGATGGGATATGTCAATCCCGTAGCGCCAGTCTCCGGGCGGAACCTTGGCGCCGGTCTCGTGTTCACCGCCGCCACCACGACTGAAGAAAATAATCGCCAGAGCCAGAACGACAGACGCGGCGATGCCGACAGCCGTCCATACTCCTATAGTCACTTTCCGAGGCTTTCTCTTTTTCCTCCGGGAGCGTTTTGCAGGGGATGTTCTGGCTTTCTGTGTACCAGCCTTTTTCTTGACGGCAGAACCTTGAATATTCTTATTTTTCGCCTCTGGCATATTCATAAAATCCTTGAACCTGCGGCGACCATTGCCACCGCCTCACAAAATTAATGAATATTTCTGACTATCTTTGTGCGCTGTATATTTAAAGGACTATGAACTGGTTCATCGAGATATTCACGGAACCGTCTTATACTCAGGCGATTCTTGTCCTGTCGCTGATTTGCGCCGCGGGTCTTCTTTGCAACAAGATCAAGATCAAAGGTGTCAGTCTCGGCGTGACATTCGTGTTTTTCGCCGGAATTGTCATCGGGCACTTCGGCCTCAGCGTTGATCCACATATGCTGGCGTTGGCGCAGAATTTCGGTCTTGTGTTGTTTGTGTTCACCCTCGGTCTTCAGGTCGGTCCGAGTTTCTTTCCGTCGCTGAAGAAGGGAGGAATCAAACTGAATATCCTGGCGTTCGCGGTGCTGCTTGTGGGTACTCTTATGACTCTGGGAGTGAGTAAGTTATGCGGGATCTCACTGCCGGTGGCGACCGGTCTTCTCACCGGAGCGGCGACCAACACTCCGATGCTTGGTGCCGCGCAGCAGACCCTGCTCCAGACCGATCCTGGAGCGGTGGATGTCTCCAACCAGATGGCCACGGCCTGCGCTGTGGGCTATCCTTTCGGAGTGATCGGGGTGATTCTGTGCGTTGTGATTCTTTCAGCCATATTCCGTAAGAACCGTGGAACCAAGGATATTCACGACAACCAGACTTTCATCACGGAGTTCCGGGTGAGCAATCCGGCCGTTTTCGGCAAGACCATCCGTGACATTATGAAGGACGCTCACGTCCGACTGGTTGTCTCCAGGGTTTGGAAATATGTCGGTGAAGGCCGTGGGCAGGTGATTATCCCGGACGGGGACACTGTGCTGGAGGAAGGGGAGCACGTGCTTGTGCTCACCAGGGAGACGGATGCCGGGGCTGCCGAGCAGTTGTTTGGTGAGAAGGTCGTGAAAGACTGGAACAAGAAGGACATTGACTGGAACCATCTGGACGGGATGCTTGTCTCGCGGCACATTTTCGTGACCAAGACGAGCGTCAACGGAGCGAAACTCGGGGATCTGCATCTGCGCAACGTTTACAGAATCAACATCACGAGGGTGAACCGAGCGGGAATTGACCTGCTTCCGTCCCGTGACCTGAGGCTCCAGATCGGGGACAAACTGACAATTGTCGGAGAGCAAAAAGCGATTGACCGTGTGGCGGAAGTGCTTGGCAATCAGGAAAAAGAACTCCGCAATCCGAATCTGTTGTTCATCTTTATCGGGCTTATGCTCGGGTTGATTCTGGGTAGTCTCCCGATCTCGATACCCGGGATGAGTGTTCCGATCAGGCTTGGAATCGCCGGCGGCCCTATTCTGATCGGCATTCTGATGGGGGCTTTCGGGCCGAGAATCCATCTGACCACTTACACGACACACAGCGCGAACCTGATGCTCAGGCAGTTTGGCTTGACAGTCTATCTTGCCGGCCTTGGACTCAGCGCCGGCCCTGATTTCTTCGAGACGGTCTTGAGGCCGGAAGGCTTGCTGTGGATCGGTGTCAGTGTCCTTTTGGCGATGGTTCCTGTGCTTATGGTCGGCTTCATCGCGTCCAAATTCTGCAAGACGGACTATTCGGAGAATGTCGGGATGCTGTGCGCTTCGATGGCGAACCCTATCGCTCTCAACTACGCTCTCACTACGGTTGATGACGATGAGCCTTCCGTCGCTTACGCCACCGTCTATCCGATGGAGATGTTCCTGCGCGTCATCTCCGGACAGGTTCTGATGCTGCTCTGACGTGAACCCTATTCGTTTTGGTCAGTCACTTCGATGCTTCGACAAGCTCAGCAACCACAGGCTCAGCAACCATAAACTTAGCAACCGGAGTCGGTGATTGGAATCAGTGACCGGAATCATTGGTCATTGAACAATTCGGGCACTAACCTTAGGCCGCTGCTTCGGTCACTGAGCCTGTCGAAGTGCCGAGTGCTCGAAGCTGCAATCCAGTAAATTTGCTGGTAAATTTTATTATAGGGTAGTAAATTTCGTGAATAAACGAAATTTACTACCTTGATTCTTTTGTACTTACAACTCCTATGCGTACATTTGCCCATATTCAGAACTTGACCAATTTCCCCTTGGCATAGTTTGATGACCGGGTTTGTTTTGACACCGTATGTTTTTGAGGATATAACAGAACACACTAAACAGGTAGAATACCAGATAGATTCAAATTTGTGATTTTTTTAGATTTAATTTATGGGAATAATTAGAAGAAGAACCGGCCAAGCCATCGCGGCTTTGCTGTGCCTCGCTTTCTCTGTCGCCTGCACGGATTACTCGTCCGACATCGATGATGTGCACAGGAGACTTGACGGAATCGAGGACAATCGGATCGCCTCGATCAACGATCAGCTCAAGGCGATCGACGCCGCCATTCCGCGGTTGGAGAAGACCGACGCTGATCTGAAGAAGATGATTGAGAACCTTCAGACGACGGCGGACGGACTTGAAAAGTCAATCGCCGGGAACGGGAAAAACATCTCGGACCTGAAGACCGACCTTGAGAAGGCGGTGGAAGACCTCAAGAACAGCGACAAGGCGGACAAGGAATATCTCCTTGACTCCCTCGGCAAGGCCAAAGCCGTGCTGCTTGCATTGTTGGAGTCTGAAATGACAGAGATGGACGGCAAACTTGCCTCTGTCAACAACACAATCTCGGATCTGCGGAAGAAGGATGCTGAACTTGAAAAGAAGATCTCTGACCTTAAGTACTACACTGACAAGGAATTGAAGGATACCAAAGACTGGGCCAATGCGACCTTTATGACTTTGGATCAGTACAATTCCATTGTAGAACAGCTTGGTGGAATCAGGGGCGAGATCGCCGGCCTCAAGACCTCTATGGCAAACCTTGAGACCCGTCTGACGAAGAAATATTCAGAGGATCTGAAAACAGCGGTGGATGGGGTGAAGTCCAAGCTCGCCGGAGAGGTTGATGGTCTGAATGACAGGATCGATAAGGAGGTCTCGGACATCACCAAGGCCTACACCGCCGCCATCGCCACTTTCCGTGAGGAGATGGACAAATGGTGGAGCGAAAGCCTTAAGAAATCCATCGAAGACAGCGAAGTCTCTATGAAGTCCTGGGTGAACAGCACTTTGGACGGCTACTGGACAATCGCCCAGACCGGAGATTCCCTCAAGGCGCTTAGTGATGACATCGAGAATCAGCTTGAGGCACAGAAGACTTTCCTGAATGGTCTTATCGAAGCCAATGCGGCTGACATCAAGGCTTTGAATGACAAACTGAAAGAACTTGACTTGGCTGTAAAGAAAAACTCTGATGACATCGATGCTGTCGGTAAGGCTTTAGTAGATGCGAAGGATGAGCTCACCAACGCCTACACCGATGCGATTTCCAAGGCGATATCTGAATTTGAGGGTACTTTTTCAGAAGAGATCAGAACCAGAATAGCCTCTGTGAATAGTAGCCTTGAGACGAAAAACAAGGCCATAGAGAGTAAGGTATTGGCTTTGGAGGAATCTGTCAGCAGCCTGAATGACAAGTTGTCTGAATTCTTGAATGCCACTGTGTCTTTAAGAATACAATCTGTGGAATGGTTCCCGTTATCCAATGATGGCACGGAGACTCTTTACTATGACAAAGGGGACCCGGAATTCCCTGGCAGCGAGAATTACAGGTATATTACTTTCAGGTTTGAGGTGAGCCCGGCAAGCGAAGCGTCTGGCATCACAAAATCTATGCTGTCAGCCCGTCTGCTTTACACCAAGACCAGGGCTGCCGCCGGAGAGGATGTGGAACTGGACATAACAGACTTCAAGAATGAGTTCGGAGCCATCACCGTGACCATTGACGCGTCCAAAGTCTCTAAAGATTTCATTGACGGCAAGATTCCGGCGAGTGTGGCCGTGGCTGTCGGAAATGTCAGCACGGAATATGTTCCTCTTAAGGC
>CAVKYA010000067.1:0-3845 GCA_963660255.1 Bacteroidaceae bacterium
CGGCAGTCGTGGTCGAAAGAAACCGGACCGCTGCTCTGGCAGCCTCTGTCAACGGCTACAGGATCGTTACCCTCACGGATCAGCTGCTCATTGAGGATGTCAAGCATTTCGAGGAAAGAGGCGTCCTCCTCTATTCCGGAAATATGATAAGTCTCAAAATGACCTTGTTCCTTGGCGTTCTTCTGACGCCATATCTTAAGATTGAAATCCATAGCCGATTCTAGTCTTTATAATTTCTTGTTTTAACTTCGATGAACTCGTACTTGAGAGGCTCCTTGTGAAGCTCAGGCTCCTGGCCTTCTCCCTTGTACTCCCAAGCGGCGACATACATATAGTTGGCATCGTCTCTCTTGGCCTCTCCCTCTTCGGTCTGGCTCTCCACACGGAAGTGACCGCCGCAGGACTCGTTCCTGTTCAGGGCGTCGCGGGCCATAAGCTCGCCGATCTCGAAGAAGTCCTCAAGTCTGAGGGCCTTCTCAAGCTCCTGATTGAACTGGTTCTGCTCTCCTGGAACGCAAACATCCTTGTAGAAGACAGCCTTGAGGTCATTGATTTCCTTGATGGCTTTCTTCAGACCTTCCTCGCTGCGGGCCATACCTACATATTCCCACATAATGTTGCCAAGCTTCTTGTGGATGGAGTCAACAGTCTGCTTGCCCTTGATGGCGAAGAGTCTGTCGATTCTGGCCTGGACATCCTTCTCGGCCTTGTCGAAGGCTGGGTTGTTGATGTCGGTCTTAGGCTCGGCGAACTTGTGTGAAAGGTAGTCGGCGATGGTGATAGGCAGCACGAAGTAACCGTCGGCCAGACCCTGCATGAGGGCTGATGCTCCAAGACGGTTTCCACCGTGGTCAGAGAAGTTGGCCTCACCGATGGCGTAGAGTCCAGGGATGGTTGTCTGAAGATCGTAGTCAACCCAGATACCGCCCATCGTGTAGTGGATGGCAGGGTAGATCATCATAGGCTCCTCCCAAGGGCTTACATTATTGATCTTGAAGTACATATCGAAGAGGTTGCCATAACGCTCCTGAACTCTCTGATGGCCAAGACGCTTGATGGCGTCGGAGAAGTCAAGGAACACAGCGAGACCGGTCTCGTTGACACCGAATCCGGCGTCGCATCTCTCCTTGGCGGCTCTGGAGGCCACGTCACGAGGCACGAGGTTACCGAATGCAGGGTAACGGCGCTCGAGATAGTAGTCACGATCCTCCTCAGGAATCTGTGAAGGCTTGATCTCGTGCTTGCGGAGCTTCATCACATCCTCCATCTTCTTAGGTACCCAGATACGTCCGTCGTTACGCAGGGACTCTGACATAAGGGTCAGCTTGCACTGCTGCTCGCCGTGTACCGGGATGCACGTAGGGTGGATCTGCGCGAAGCAAGGATTTGCGAAATACGCTCCCTTCTTGTAGCACTGCCAAGCGGCTGAACCGTTGCTGTTCATCGCGTTGGTAGAGAGGAAATATGTGTTTCCATAGCCACCGGTGGCGATCACAACGGCGTGGGCGCCGAATCTCTCGAGCTTGCCGGTCACGAGGTTGCGGGCGATGATACCCTTTGCCTGTCCGTCGATGATGACGAGGTCAAGCATCTCGTGGCGAGGATAGCTCGTAACGGTTCCGGCTGCGATCTGGCGGTTGAGAGCCGCGTAGGCTCCAAGAAGGAGCTGCTGGCCGGTTTGTCCCCTGGCGTAGAACGTACGGCTTACCTGAACACCTCCGAAAGAGCGGTTGGCGAGGTAGCCGCCGTACTCACGGGCGAAAGGAACACCTTGGGCGACGCACTGGTCGATAATGGCCGCGCTGACCTCGGCGAGACGATAGACATTCGCCTCACGGCTGCGGTAGTCACCTCCCTTGATCGTGTCGTAGAAGAGACGATAGACAGCGTCATTGTCATTCTGATAGTTCTTAGCGGCGTTGATACCACCCTGTGCGGCGATGGAGTGCGCGCGGCGAGGTGAATCACTGATGCAGAAAACCTTGACATTGTAGCCAAGCTCACCGAGAGTAGCGGCTGCGGAAGCGCCACCAAGTCCGGTACCGACAACGATGATTTCAAGCTTTCTTCTGTTGTTCGGATTGACGAGTCGGAGTTCCGACTTACGTTTGGTCCATTTCTCGGCCAAAGGACCGTCAGGAATCTTTGAGATTAATTTATCGGCCATATTCTGAATATGTTATTTATAAAATTCCAAATGAAATCGCAATAAGTCTGCAATTTTAGTCATTTTTCTCGTAATCAGCAATTTTATGAGCCATTTTCGGCTGTTTACCGACGCAAATTCTATGATAGCGGCGGTAAACACGCCTTACAAAGCGATCATAGAACCTAACCGGCATATCGTTTGAAAAATGACGATCGACGTATTTCTCAACCTCACGGCAGTCTTCTTCGCAACCATATTCAAAACCCAAAGCCGCCTTCATCGCAAGAGCGTTGTCACAAATGGCGGCGTTGTCACCCTCTTGCGACTTTTTCATATAGTAAGGAATATGATCGCTCCCGAAGACCTTCAGCGGCACATAGACAGTGTTTGTCGGGCTGCCGAGAAGCGTCCACATCACGGTGTTACCAGGATTCTCACCGGCTACGACTCCCTCGAACACGACGGAAACCGAGGTTATGTCGCGCATAATCGGCTTGCCGGTGCGGGAAATCTCATTGAAGAGAAATCTGTGGTCGATCGTGGCCACATCAGCGGAAGCCATTATCGCAGAAGCCTTTTCAAACCTGTCCACTCCCTTGCGATCCTCCTTGCGGCCACTCCGGGTGAAGTTTGTCACGACCATATACCCGCCGGGCTGTTCGGCAACGATGTACTTCTTCCACGAATGATTATTCACTTCATAATATGCGGCCTCGCCAAGCGCGTCGATGATCCCGAAATTGGCCTCCACTCCCCAAGGCTTTGGAAGCGAATCGAGCATATTCTCAAAGTCCTGGAGACTGCGGCATATTCCCAGAGCTTTGTACATAACAATCCCTTCCTTGTCCATTTCGGAAGAAGGAACATCATCATCCTTGAGGTCGTAGGTGGCTGTGTTCATTATGCAGAAGCCGGCGGAGTTGACTCCGGACCACACTTCCCCGCCCTGCGACGGCGAGTTCACGAGACCGATGAATGAATATTCAGGCCCTTGGAACCATTCCATCCTGTTGTTCAGCTCGCCGGTGTCGCGGTGCTTGAGCATCACGGGCCTACCATCCGCGCGCACTCCCCCGGAAATGATCACAGAAGTGCAGCAAAACGCTTTGAATGAAATGAATATAAATGCTGACGCAGCAATGAATATCTTAGAAAAGCGTGCCATTGTCATCTTTTTTAGCCTCAAGTTCAGCGTCCAGTCCAAGGTGATGGTAAGCCATCTCGGTGGCGATTCTCCCCCTCTGCGTCCGCACGATGAAGCCTTCCTTGATAAGGAACGGCTCATAGACCTCCTCGAACGTACCTTGATCCTCGCTGATCGCGGTAGCGATGGTGTTGGCCCCGACAGGCCCTCCCTTGAACGTTGTGATTATCGTCTTCAGGATCTTGTTGTCGATGGAGTCCAGTCCCCTCTTGTCGATCTTGAGTTTGTCGAGGGCGTAACGGGAAATGTTCAAATCTATGTGCCCGTCACCCATAACCTGCGCGAAGTCACGGACACGTTTCAGAAGGGCATTGGCGATACGCGGTGTTCCACGGCTTCGCAATGCGACCTCCTTGGCGGCCTCATCATCGATCGTCACGTTCAGGATCCTCGCGCTTCTGCGCACGATACGGATCAGATCAGACGTGTCGTAATATTCAAGGGCACAGTTGATTCCGAACCTTTCGCGGAGAGGAGCGGTAAGCAGGCCGC
>CAVKYA010000067.1:4213-10315 GCA_963660255.1 Bacteroidaceae bacterium
AGATTGGACACGATCTCCTTCTGTCCGGTGAAATCTTCCAGTCCCTGCGGGCGGATAATTCCGTCCAAATCCTTATCTTTGCCGGCGTTTGTGCTGTGCGGATCAAATTCTGTCATCAGAAAGTGTTTTAATCAGTACAAAGATAGTGAAAACCGCCGGAAGAACGAAAGCGACATCCGCCGCGCAACACCAAAATCAAAAGTCTAAAAAAATATAAATGATAGATTTAGATAGACTTTCTGATTTTATTTGGATTGTTAATATGTTGATAACTCAATCCACTGATTGAGAATCAAGGTGTTACAAGTTGATTAGATTGTTGGTTACGTTATGGAAAACATTTTGATGAACTGTTGAAAAACGTCCTCGCCGGATGAATCAACATTTTGAAAAGCGTTTTCAACAGGGTTTTCCACAGGTTTTAAACACGATTAAGACCATTATGTTGATAAGTTCAGAATCTGTACAAAAACTGTCCGAAGAGATCCTCTGCGGCAAGGATGTTTATTGCAAGGGGCTGTTTCTGTCGGCCAGATGGTTTGTGGTTTCCCAGGTTGCCTCAACAGGCACAAATGTGATCGTGCTTCCCGACAGGGAGAGCGCTGAATATTGCAGCTCGGATCTTTACGGCCTTACAGACGGAGACATTGTGTTCTATCTCCCGGACAGTGGCAAGGGCGTGGAGAGAAGCAACTACAAGTCGTCTCTCGGTGTGCAGAGGACTTCGGCTGTGGGAAAGCTGATGACCAACTCCGGCAATTCGTCCAGACTTTTCATAGTGACTTATCCGGAAGCCCTTGAGGAGGCGGTGCCGGCTCCGGACAAGATAGCGTCTTCGTTGTTGAAGATAACCAAAGGGCAGGAAATATCCCACGATTCGATCCGTGACATTCTTGCCGGTCAAGGTTTTGAGAGAGTGGATTTTGTTCGGCTCCGGGACAATATTCAATAAGGGGAGCCATCATAGACATATTCTCATATTCATTCAACTCGCCGTTCAGGGTGTCATTCTTCGGGGATGAGGTTGAGAAGATCCACGTGTTTGACTGCAACACGCAGCTTTCGGTCGAGGAAAGGGATGAGGTTGAGATATTCCCGGATCTTGCGGCTGACGCTTCGGAGGCAGGGAGTGTCAGTGTGGCGAGTCTTTTTCCGAAGGGAACCGTGGTATGGCTGGATTCTTCGGAAATGTACAGCGGCAGGGACTTTTACAGGGGGCTTGAGCCGTTCAGGAAGGTCTTTCTTGAGGTTCCTCTTGGTAGCGACGGTGTTGATGCCGTCAGATTCAACATAGCGCCGCAGCCTGCTTTCAACAAGAATTTCGAGCTTCTGACCGCCGACATCCGGCAGAATATGGAGCGTGGGTACAAGGTTTACATATTCAGTGAGAAAAATTCGCAGATCGAGCGGTTGAAGTCCATCCTCATTGATAACAATGGACTTGTGCCTCAGTTCGTTGCGGGAAAGAATATTCATTCCGGGTTCATCGACAGGGATGACAGGATCTGCTGCTACTCTGACCACGAGATTTTTGATCGTTTCCACAGGGTCAGTGTCAGAAGAACGGTGGAGAAGAGCGAGCAGTTGACTCTTAATGATTTGACAGCCTTTAATATAGGAGACTATGTGGTTCACATCGACCACGGTGTCGGGGTGTTCGGCGGGCTTGTCAGGGTAAGGGACGACAAGGGCAGGATGCACGAGGTTGTGAAGCTGATGTACAAGGACGGGGATGTTGTGTTCGTGTCCGTGCATTCACTGAACAAGATTTCCCGCTTCCGCTCCAAGGATGGCATTCCTCCTAAGATAAACAAACTTGGATCAAAGACTTGGCAGAACCTCAAGCTCAGCGCCAAATCCAAGATCAAGGATATCGCCAAGGATCTGATCCAGCTTTACGCCAAGCGCAAGACCACGCAGGGATTCGCCTACTCCCCTGACAGCTATCTTCAGGAAGAGCTTGAGTCTTCATTTATGTACGAGGACACTCCGGATCAGGAATCGGCCAACAAGGCGGTCAAGAGGGATATGGAGGACAACAGCCCTATGGACAGGCTTGTCTGTGGGGATGTCGGATTCGGTAAGACAGAGATCGCCATCAGGGCGGCTTTCAAGGCTGTGACTGACGGGAAACAGGTCGCGGTGCTTGTGCCTACCACTATCCTTTCCCTTCAGCACTACACCACTTTCTCCTCCCGTCTGAAGGATTTCCCTTGCACCATAGATTATGTCAGCAGACTGCGTACAACAAAGGAGATCAATGACATAAAGGATAGACTGAAGAACGGGCAGCTCGACATTGTGATTGGTACGCACAAGTTGCTCGGCAAAGGGTTTGATTTCAAGGACCTTGGACTTCTGATCATCGACGAGGAGCAGAAGTTCGGTGTCTCTACCAAGGAGAAACTTCGTCAGGTCAAGGCCTCGGTGGACACTTTGACCCTGACCGCCACGCCTATCCCCCGTACGTTGCAGTTCTCGTTGCTCGGGGCGAGGGATCTGTCCATCATCAACACTCCCCCGCCGAACAGGATTCCGACCCAGACAGAGATCATCCTGTTCGACAAGGATGAGATCAGAAGTATAATCAACTACGAGCTCAACCGTGGTGGTCAGCTGTTCTTCATTCATAACAAGGTTGAGGAACTGCCGTCAATACACGAGATTCTTCATCGTTTGGTTCCGGATATGAAGATCTGTGTGGCTCACGGTCAGATGGAGTCCAAGGATTTGGAAAACAGGATGTTGGATTTCATACGTGGGGATTACGATATGCTGCTTTGCACCACGATCATAGAGAACGGACTGGATATCCCTAACGCCAACACGATCATCATCAACCAGGCACAGAACATTGGTTTGAGCGACCTGCATCAGCTCAGGGGACGTGTCGGCCGCTCTGACAGGAAGGCGTTCTGCTACCTTATCGTCCCTCCCCTTGTCACCATCACTGACGATGCGCGCAGAAGGTTGAAGGCGATTGAGGAATTCTCCGATCTCGGGAGCGGCTTCAACATCGCGATGCAGGATCTGGACATCCGTGGCGCAGGAAACCTCCTTGGAGCCGAGCAGAGCGGGTTCATCACTGATATGGGCTACGAGACCTACCAGAAAATCCTTGCGGAGGCTATGGAGGAACTTGGGGTCGAGACCGGAATATCCACGGTGCACACCGATGAGTCCTTTGTCGAGGACTGCACCATAGAGACCGACCAGCCTGCGATGATTCCGGACACCTACATCGACATAACCGCCGAGAAGATAAGAATATACAAGCAGCTCGACAGTATGACGAGCGACAAGGAGATCGACAGAATCAAGTCTCAGCTTGAGGATCGTTTCGGCGAGATGCCTTCTGAGGTTGACAATCTCTTTGATGTTGTCAAGATCAGAAATCTGGGTGGAAAGCTTGGGTTCGAGAAGATCATCATAAAGAACGGAATGATGATAATGTTCTTCATTTCGAATCAGATGTCTCCGTATTTCAAGAGTAAGGTTTTCGAAGGTGTTCTGGACAAGGTCAATAAGAATGACCAGCTTTTCAAGATCAAGCAGTCCGAGGGAAAACTCAAGATTGTGTCCCGTGGAATAGATTCTTTGACGAAAGCTCTTCATACTCTTAATAAATTGCGATAAAATCATTATCTTTGACGGTTTGCCCGTTTGAACAGACAATGTCGAATCTTTTGGTGGAAATAGGAAACACGGCCTTGAAGGCCGCTTGGGCCGATGGGATGACCCTCGGAAAGACTTTCCGTTACCAAGGCGAGAAGATGTTTGAGTACATCCACTCGCTTGTGGAAAAGGAAAAGCCTGCGGTGATGGTCGTTTCCTCAGCTATCGATCTTGATGCCCAGGAAGAAGGCATATTACGTTCAAAGTGCGGCAGACTGGTTGTTTTGGATAGTAGCCACACTGACGTGTCCAATGAATATTCCCTCCCCTCTTACCTGTCTTCCGACAGAGTAGCTTCAGTGATCGCGGCAAGGCATCTTTTCAAGGGAAAAGGCAGTCTTGTCTTCGATTTCGGAACCACTTTGACGATAGATGTCATTGAGCCTGACGGTGAATATTCAGGCGGCAACATCTCCCCCGGTTTCAGGACAAGGTTCAAATCTTTGGCGAGATATTCAAGGAATCTTCCGCTTGTGGATACCCCTCAGTCTGTGGAAAGGGCAGGCGGTTCGCTGATTTCCTCGATCGAGTCAGGGGTGGTGTCAGGCATAATGTTTGAAATAGAGGGGTACTTGTCTGAATTTCCCGGAAAAGTTGTGGTTTTTACGGGCGGAGACGCTTTATATTTTGCAAAAAGAATGAAAAACTCCATCTTTGCAGTTTGTAATCTTGTACTGATGGGGTTAGCCTTAATAGCTGACAGATATGTTGAAAAGAACGGTTAGTAAGATACTCCTTTTGGTGGCTTGGTCGTTCTGCGCGCTTCCGATGAGTGCACAGGAAGAGGCGTATAATGCCTATTCGCCATATTCAATGTTCGGAATAGGGGATATCTCCAAGCAGGGAACCGCCTATAACAAGAGTATGGGAGGTGTAGGAATCGCCACAAGGGACAAAAGAAACATCAACATTCTCAATCCGGCGGCCGTGACGGCGAGGGATGAGAAGTCGTTTATGGCGGACTTCGGTGTGGCGCAGGGCAACAGGTATTATGCCCAGCACGATATGAAGTCATCCAACAACACGTTCAACATCTATGATTTTGTCATTTCGTTCCCTGTCTATAAGTCATTGGCTATGTACGCCGGAGTCACTCCGTTCAGCGATCTTGGCTATGATATGACTTCGAAGATCACCGATCCGTCGGTCATCACCAGCACCGGTGTCATCACCAACAACGTTCAAGGGTACGGCGGGTTGACTAACATATTCCTTGGTGCCGGTATCAATGTGGTTAAAGGGCTTTCAGTGGGTGTCGAAGGACAGTATTATTTTGGTAATCTGCACAAGACCAACACGTTCACTATGTCCAACAGCTCGTACAGGAATATTTCGAGTGGTTTCAATATGAATCTTCACGCCTTCACCGCCAAGTTTGGTGTGCAGTATGAGACCAATCTTACCCAAAGTGTGTCAGCCGTTGTCGGAGCGACCTACAGACTCGGCACAAGCATCAGGGGAGAGGTGGAAAGGTATGAGATCCAATCAATATCCTCGATCAATGACTCGACTCCGTCTCCAAGGACATACGTTGACACTCTCGGAAGAGGAAATGTCAAGCTTGCCAGCGAGATCGGTGTCGGAATAGCCTTTAAGGGCGGTGACAGGTGGACGGCTGAGGTCAATTACATCCGTTCCGACTGGAGTTCTTCGGGAATGAACAAGGTTCCGGGATTCGCGAGCGTGGGCAACGCTGTGTTCAGCGCGTCAACGTCACAGTCTGTAAGGGCTGGTTTCTCGATTGTTCCGAACAGGAATGATATCCGTTACTATCGCAAAAGGGTGACATACCGTGCCGGAGCTTATTGGGACCAGGCTTGCTGCAAGCTGGACGGAAACACCATAAACGCTGTCGGAATCACGCTTGGAGCCACTCTTCCAGTGTTCAGATGGAACAACGGACTTACGCTTGGCGTGGATTTTGGACAACGTGGTTCCCTGACAGGGAATATGGTCAGGGAAAGATACGTCAATTTCAATATAGGGATCAACGTGTTCGACATTTGGTTCCTGAAACCAAAGTATGACTAAAAGAATAAAACATACATAATGATGAAAAGGATTACACTAGTACTGTTAACTCTCGCTGCTGCGGCTTTCGGAACAAAGGTTTCCGCTCAGGGAAAGTATGGCGCTGACAGCGCTGAATGCATCAAGTATCTGTCTTACTATCAGGAGTATTACAAGCAGAAGAACTACACCGAGGCTCTTCCTAACTGGAGAAAGGCCTTCAAGCTTTGCCCTCCTACGGCCAGCCAGAATATGCTTCTTAACGGTATGACATTGATAAGCAAGGAGATCGCCAAGGCGAAGGATCCTCAGGCCCGCGCGGCTTTGGTTGACACCGTCTTGACTCTCAATGACCTTCGTGCCCAGTACTATCCTAAGTATGCTGTGGCGGCGTACAACTCAAAGGGACAGTACATC
>CAVKYA010000068.1:0-10159 GCA_963660255.1 Bacteroidaceae bacterium
TTTATTTATGGAACACATAACAAAATTTTTGATCCATTTCAAAACAGCTTCTAAGTTGTCTTTGAATATGAATGGAGGGTTACTTTTGAACGTGAACAGGGGTTAGGCAAGCTTCGTTTTGGATGAGACAGTAATAGCAAACGTTTGCCGGTTTGCGAATATTGGATTAACGAATATACAATGAACGCATTCGGACGTAATTTCAAGGTGGAGATCTTCGGGGAGTCGCACGGGGCGGCTATCGGAGTGGTCGTGGACGGAGTCAGGCCGGGTATAGAACTTGGTGTTGAAGACTTTGTGCCAGACATCCTCCGACGCAAAAGCGGGGCGAAAGGCACCACGCCACGCGTCGAGGCGGACGAGCCAGAGATCCTCAGCGGAGTCTTTGATGGAAACACGACAGGAGCGCCGGTTGCGATCATATTCAGAAACAATAACACGCGGTCTTCGGACTATGAGGCCTTGAAAGCGGTTCCGCGTCCCGGGCACGCTGACTATGTGGCTTCGGTCAAGTGGAACGGATTCAACGATCCCCGTGGAGGCGGACATTTCTCGGGCAGGATAACTCTTCCGCTTGTCGCAGCCGGAGTCATCGCCAAGAAAATGTGCCAAGGAATCGGCTTTGAGGCCGGTCTGACAGAAATCGGCGGTGAGGCCGACAAGTCCAAGTGGAATGACCTTCTGGACAGAACCGCCAAAGAAGGAGACTCACTCGGAGGCATAGTCGAGTGCCGGATCACCGGAGTTCCGGCCGGTCTTGGAGAGCCATTCTTCGATTCGGTAGAGTCCCTGATCTCCCACGCGGTTTTCTCCATCCCTGGAGTCCGTGGGATCGAGTTCGGTGACGGTTTCGCCGCCGCCCGGATGAAAGGCTCGGAACATAATGACCCTCTTGAACTTAAAGATGGTGCCGTGACCACGGCCAAGAACGGTTCAGGCGGAGTCAACGGCGGCATCACGAACGGTTCCCCGATTGTTTTCCGTGTCGCCTTCAAGCCGACCTCCAGCATCATCAAGTCCCAGACCACCCTCAACGTCAAGACCGGTGGGCAGACCACCCTCAATGTTCCCGGCCGTCACGATGTCTGCTTCGCCCTCCGTACTCCGGTCATCGTCGAGGCTGTCACCGCCATCGTCCTCGCCGATCTTGTGTTGGTTCGTGGCATTTAACCTCTTGATAATGAACAAAAACGATGATGTCCTGGTGCCTAAATCAACACCAGGACATTATCGTTATACTTGAAAGTCAGTATCTTAAGTGCCACGCCCCCAGTATCCAGATTGACGCGAAGAGGGTTGACTCTGCCCCTTTCGACTCTGCCAGATGCCGATTTGCATCTTCCAAGATTATTTCGTATATTAGCAGTGTAAGTGATAGGCGGATCTGCCTGTCCGGAAATTTTCGATTTATAAATATTTTGGCAGTGGTTGTCGAGGACAAGGACGGCTGCCGATGACGGCGACTGTTTTTGTCAGGCATCAAGGCCAGTAACAAAAACAATGCTTATGAGGTATCTTATCTTTGCGGCGTTCTACAAGAATGCCGATGACTTTGAGGCCCGGTACCGTGTGCCTGTCAGTGTAAGGGAGTTTCAAGATCCAGATTTCCGTAAAGAAGTGGCAATCAAAGAACTGGCCGGATGGGTCGAGGACAGTTATGAAGAGGAGTTAGACCAGGTTCTATCGCTGCCATATTCATTTGAAAAGATTCTTATCCAAGTTGTTGAGATGGATGAGGAATATGAATTTGTCGGGATGAGGATCTGCGACACAAAGGTCGATTTCACGGGGACCGAGGAACTGTCAAGGGTTGAGTTTACGGACACGAAGGGGGACGGTCCGAACTTTCATATTCCTTTACACAATCTCAAGATGTACTTCAGTGTACTGACTCTGTTTGAGGTGGTTGAGAGGTTGAAGTTTTTCGGCTCCGGCACATATTGGAGCACAAAGGATCTCAAGGAGTATTTCGAGTCTGGAATTGACGAGGCGGTGTCCATCGCATCGGCTGTCTTCCGGGGCAAAAGGGATCTTGACGGCAATCCTGACATACTTCATTCCCTCGGAGTAGGCATCGCTGGACAGACCAAGAACGAGAAAATCGTCGGCTTCCTCCACGACGTTGTTGAAGATTCCGAAGTCACCTTCAATGATTTGGACGAATATGGCTTCTCGGAGGAAGTACTTGACGCTCTGAGGCTTCTGACCCACGACAAAAAGCGGATGTCTTACGATGAATATGTCCGTGCTATCATCGCATCAGGAAACACAACCGCCATCAATGTGAAGATCAACGATCTCCGGAACAACATCGCCCGCGCCGGGAACCGCCATAAACGCATCCTTGAAAAGCACAAGGCCGCTCTGGCACTCATTCTGGATTCACTTCATAAAGCCGAATAAGATCACAATCCACTGGACAATGCCGACGATTCGTACCGTTGTTGGCATTCCAAGCGTGCTAACGTTCAAGACGGTGGTAAGTGTCGAGGAAGGCGGGGAATGACTTGGCGACACAGGTGGTGTCATCGATTATGATCGGGGAGTCGGCGCACCAGGAGGCGACGGTGAGGGCCATTGCCATACGGTGATCGTGCGAGGAGGTATATTCACCACCCTTCAGCAGATGGCCGTTCAAGAGGCGGCTTTCGACGGATTCGCCGGTGATGGAGAGGGTGTCGCCACTGGCGGAGGCCACCACGCCCATCTGCGTGAGCATATTCAGAATCGCCGTGCCTCGGTCGCTTTCCTTGCTTGCCAACCTCTTGAATCCTTGAATATTACTGCGTCCGTGGCAGAAGGCTGCGAGGATAGAGACGATCGGGAACAAGTCGGGACAGTTGTTGAGGTCGGTGTCGAAGGCTCGGAGTGGGGCTTTCTGGGCGGTGATGAGGCCGCGGTGTTCCTCCGTCTCATCCTCGATCTGCGAGAGACTGGCTCCAGCTTCCATCAGGATGTCCATAATCGAGATGTCAGCCTGAAGCGATGTCGTGTCAAGGCCGGTCAATTTCACGTCTCCGAACAGGGCTCCTGCCACCAGGAAATTGGCGGCGGCGCTCCAGTCGCCCTCAATGTCGAAAGCGGCCGGGGAATATTTCTGTCCGCTCTTGATCTTGAATGTGATGCCGGTGCAGAGGCTCCAGTCCTGCGTCTCAAGGAATTCCTCGCCGCCTTCCATTTCGCTGCCGATTTTGATGCCGAAACGACGCAGGACATCCGCCGTGATGAACATATACGGGATGCTCTTGGGGTCGTGAATATGTATGATCGAGTCTTCCGGGAGGAGCGGCAGGGCCATCAGCAGGCCGGAGATCAGCTGCGAGCCGCCTTTACCGGTAATGTTGGTCTTGCCTGGGAGCAGAGGACCTTGGACGGTGAGTGGCACGTGGACTTCTGGTGCTGGGTTGAGCGGTCTCAAGACCGTTCCGAAACCGGCCATAATCTCGGAGGCTCCTTTCAGAGGTCTGGTCGGGAGGGTGCCGATGCCGTTGATTTCGATTTGGTTACCGTTGCCCAGGGCAGCGGCGAGCGGGATCATCAGGCGGGTCAGGAGGCCGGATTCACCGACGTTGATCTTGTCGGGGATATGCACTGACGAGCCTATGCCTTCTATGACGAGGGTACTACCGGTATATGAGGTCGCTTCGGCAGGCTCAGCGACCAACCCCTCTGGTCGCTGAGCCTGTCGAAGCGACCCAACGTTTTCTATTCGAACCTTAGCACCAAGTGCCTTGGCGACTTCGATTGCCGCCTCGTTGTCTCCGCAAGGAGAATAGCCTCCGAGTCTGGACTCTCCTTCGGCCAACGCCGCCGCGATGATGGCACGCTGGGCAAAACTCTTTGAGGCCGGCATATTCAGAGCCGTGTCGCAATGAAGAGGTTTCCTGTCGCCATAGACGGCTGTAAGCATCTCTGAATAACTCCATTGGCCGGGAGCTGCGGCTTCTTCTTCGCTTAGTGCGGCGTAGGTGAACGGACTTCCGAGCTTCAGGCATTCCAATCTGCTAGCGTTGCCGATTTCTCCCATTGAGAAGGCAATCAACTCATATGGTCGCTCCGGTCGCTGAGTTTGTCGAAGCGACATTGATCCTTCAGAACGAACGGTCGCTTCGACAGGCTCAGCGACCGAAGTATTTCGTCCGGAGATTGATGAGTACAGTTTCAGCACCCTCGCGACATCTTCCTCAGATTTCGCCATCGCCGCAATCTTCACAATCTCCCCGCCGAACTTCCTGCATTTCTCCACAGTGTTCCGCAGCACGTCATCCGACGGCGTTCCGGCGAAGAAATGACTTGACCGGATCATCGTGGTGCCATATTCAGTGCAGGTCCTGCGGAGCCTTTTGCCAACCTCTTTAGGAGCTTCGATCTCCAAATCCAGAAACGCCGCTCCAGCCTCTACTGCGGCCGTCAGTTTCGCCTCAGCCTCTTCCCAAGTTCCGTTTCCGTCATCAGCCACCCGGCAGGTCGCCACCAGAGGCGTATCCGAGGACGAGAACAGGTACTCGATCTCCTCGATGTCCAACGGGCATCTGTCCAGCCGTATCTCGGCCATCTGAATCCGTGGCTCACTGCTTTCCAGCAGGTTCATTATCTCTTTCAGTGTTCGGTTCTGGATTGTTGTGCAAATCATAAGTTTGGAATATTCAATTATTTAACATTCGCTGAAGTGATAGGCCATTGAGCATCCGGATCAGCAAAGTCAGATTGTTTCTTTCAAAGCCTTGACGGCATCCTCGACCCGAAGTTCCTTGGTTTCGACCCGTCCGATGCCCAGCGGCAGAACGAAGTGGACAAACGCCCCGTCCGCCTTTTTGTCTTTCTTCATCGCATCCGCAAGAGTTTCAATGCTATACGGACTCTCGACCGGCAGTCCACAAGCGATGAAGTCAGTTCGCAAACGCTTTGTCAAACCCTTGGTCAATCCCAATGACTCAGCCAGCCGGGCCGCCAGAATAATCCCCATCGAAACAGCCTCTCCGTGCGAAATGGCCTCTCCCGAATTCTTCTCGATGGCATGTGCGAAAGTGTGCCCCAGATTGAGCAGACGGCGTTCACCACGCTCGTTAGGATCCCTTCCTGCTATGCCAGCCTTGACCTTTGCGGCAGCGGCGATCAACTCCCGAAGTGTCTGCGAATATTCCGGAATGGCAATCTCGGCAGAGCCTGCCAACGCCCGCTCGTGAATCTTCACGAACATATTCACAGCCCTTTCATATTCACTATATTCATTGTTGATTATGAATGTTTTGAGCAATTCTGCCGCTCCTGAAAGGATCTGTTGGTATGGCAGTGTTTCCAGCGGTTCAGGACAGATGAACGTCATTTCCGGTTGGCGGATCACTCCGATGATGTTCTTGTAGGAGTCGAGGTTCACGCCGTTTTTGCCGCCGATGGCCGCATCGACTTGTGAGAGCAGCGTGGTCGGAATGAAGCCAAACCGCACCCCACGCTTATAAACTGATGCAGCAAAACCAAAGACATCTGTTGTGATCCCACCGCCGACACCCAGCACAAACGCCTCTCTGTCAGCTCCCTTCTCCAGCAGCCAACGTTCGATTTCCAGTACGGTCGCAAGAGTTTTCCTCTCCTCCGTCGCTTCGATCGGGAATATTCCTTTCGCCTGAATGCCAAGTCTTTCTACGATACCGCCCACATTGCGGTCGTGGATTATGAATATGCTTCCGTAGCCGCCGAGGTACTTCCCGACCTCCTCCAGCGGGCAGTCGATGATGTTTATTCTCTCCATCCGGTTATCCTTTGCCACCTGCTTTGGCGGCACTGACTACAATGTGTAAAGATTCAGCCCCGTCTCCTCGTCGAAGTGACGGCCGACCTTGCAGTTATAGCGTCTGATGAACACCTCGCACGCTCCGTTGATGGTCGCCGTGAGCAGATGCCCGCCCACAACCGTATAGTCCGCCCGTCCGAAATTCGCGTGAAGATGCAGATAGACCTTGCCGTCCTTCTCGGAAATGTTGCCCACGAGGCTGGATATTTCCATCTGCTCGTCGAACGTCTTGTCAACGTAATGTTTCGTGGCCGGGTTCAGGAACCTCAGAGTCGCGTTGTTCACCGCTCCGATTCCGCTCACCTCTCCCGCCAGAATCCCCTGTTCCTGACAGAACGCCGCGATCGCCCCCGCCAGCTCCTGATGATTGTCAATGCTGACGACAAACCTGTCGCCATCCTGCTTGAATGTGTACATTGCTCAAAATTTTTCGTGAATATACTAAAAGTTTACTCTTTTGAGGAGAAAAATCTTCAATCAAACATTCGAGATCACTCCCGGAATTACGGATCATTTGTCATCGTAGTGTCCATAGGCCGAAACAACCAATGAATACGTCATAAGCTTTCAAGAAAGTTCTTTAATTCCTCCGGTGTGTTAATGGACGTGAAATCACCATTTTCATAGTCTTTGGTAGCTTGCTTGATCTTGGCATCCAGTTCCATACGTGTCAAAAGGGTATCATCAGTTGTCAAAGGCACAATCTTGAAATTCCCATTGCCCCTGGATTTAAGAATGACATCCTCACCGTTTGACACCATTTTAAGGTATTTGCTTTGATTGGCTCTGAACTCTCTGCTGCTGATAATGACCATATCCTTGATTTTTCGGCAAATATAGTCATTCTTCCGAATTTGTGTACCACTTTGGCAACCATTATTGACCGTCTCCATAGTTTTTTGCTTAAAGGTACTAATAGCATCCGAACTGCCGGGGGTACGAATCAGGATATTTCTGTTTTTTATGAATTTTATATGTTTTTTATCATCGATTTACCGCATATCACTATCTTTGAGCAAAATTCAGGAATATGAGAAAAGACATCACGAATGTTGTGTTTGATTTCGGCGGGGTGATCGCGCCGGCGGATCTCGGGACGGTCATCGAGAGGTTCAAGGCGCTTGGTTTCAAGAACGTTGAGGAATATCTCAACCTGGTACGCCAGCAGGGATTCTTCGGGGACTTCGAGACCGGATTGATTGATGAGGAGGAGTTCCGGAGCAGGGTCAGCAAGGAGATCGGCCGGGAAGTGACGATGGATGAGTGCCGCCACGCTTATATGGGATTCTTTTCGACCGTTCCCGAAAGGAACCTTGAGCTCTTCAAGAGGCTCCGTACCGAAGGCTACCGTCTCTCACTCCTTTCCAACACCAACCCGTTCATTATGGAATGGTCTATGAGCAAGGCGTTTGACGGCCACGGCCACTCTCTTGACGAGTATCTTGACAGCATCTATGTCAGCTACGAGATGAAAGTTATGAAACCGGACGAGAAGATATTCCGAATGATGCTTGAATCTGAGAAAGTCGCCCCGGCACGAGTGCTTTTCATCGACGACGGCCCGAAGAATGTCGAGGCCGCACGCAGGATAGGCATAAACGCCATCCAAGCCACCAACGGAGAGGACTGGACAGAAGCGGTTCTTCGTTTTCTTGATTGACTTATCCCTTCCCGTGCGCAAGGTTACTCATTTTGCGCACCAACAAAGATTTATGAATGACACGTCTCGTAAGATCGATCTCACTGGCTCTGTGCCTGTCACTTTCGCTTGGAACCCTTCTGGCTGAGAACAGGGAATCCGTTGTCAAGACCGGCCTCTCGTTCGTTCCGTTCCCGATGGCAGGTTACGACGGAGCGAAAGGAATCTTGTTCGGAGCATTGATGAACGTCTATGATTTCGGTGACGGATCGGCGTACCCTAACCCAAGAAGCAGCTGCTATTTCGAGGCCTCCGGCTACACCGGCGGAAGCAAGACATTCGTCGCGTCATTCGACTCCGGAAGCCTTTTCCCCAAAATGAGGATAAATCTGGCTGCGAGCCACTGTGCGGACAACGCGATGGAATTTTTCGGCTTCGGAGGCCGCCGCACCTTCTACGACGCGGCTGCGGACGAAGGCTTCTACAAATACTCCCGCTCGACCACGAACCTTAAGGCGGACTTTTCCGGGAATATCACCGGACATCTTTCGTGGGAGGCAGGCTACCACTTCAACGCATTCGGAAGCAAGGACTATCACCCCAAAGACGAGGAAAAAGGAATATCCTTGTTCAGCCTCTACCGAAGTTGGGGGATAATCCCGCCCGACGAGATATTCAGAAAATATTCCTCTGCCGTCAGGCTTGGGCTGCGTTACGATTCACGTGACTATGAAGGAGTTCCGACCAAGGGGATTCTTGCCGGTGCCAGCATAGTCGCCGCGCCTGCTTTCTTCGGCTCATCAGACTCCTATCTCAAGGTTCAAGCGACTTTCCGGCAATATATTCCTTTGGCCAATGAATGTCTGACACTGGCATACCGCTTGGATTATCAAGATTTTATCGGCGGCGCTCCGTGGTACGTCCTTCCGTATTACACCCCAGGAGGGCCTGTTTATGACAACACCGCCCTCGGCGGCTACAGGACAGTCCGTGGCCTTATGTACAACAGGGTATCCGATTCCGGTACAGGTTTCTTCAACACGGAGCTTCGCTGGAAATTCGCGGGATTTCCCCTTCTGAAGCAGGACATTGGCCTGATGCTGAGCGGATTCTGCGACGGAATCACTACCCTACGGCACTTCAACGTAAGCAACAGGACGGAGGCCTTTCCTGAGTTATATTCAAAATTCACAAAGTCTGCCTCCGGTGACACCCTCCACCTCTCCGCCGGAGCCGCCCTGAAGATAATCCTAAACCGCAACTTTGTCCTGAACATTGAATATGCCCTCGCCCTTTCCGCCCAGGACGGCGCCGGCGTGATGTACTTCAACACAGGTTTCTATTTTTAGGAATATTTTTTAGCGGCTTTCCACTATTTTACTAACTTTGCCTTTGTTATGCGATTGTTTCGTTTGCTCACAGCCGCGGCACTGGCCGCGATGACCTTACTTTCCTGTGTCAACAAGAAGGCCGCTCTCTACTATCTCGGATACCACGATTTGAATCTTTGGAGTAAAGCCGACTCCAATCTGTAAACTTGAAGGTTCAATATGTCCAAAGGAGAACAATCGTTATGCTGTCCACAATTATACAGGAACTGTTGAATGGTCAACATCTGATAATAATATAGCAACAATAGATGCGAGCGGAAGGATACATATCAAAAAAGCTGGATTTGTTACGGTTGAAGCAAAACTGCCATTATTTCGTGATACATTAAGGGTAATGACAGGTATGCCTGAATTCACATTGACAAGCACGAAAAATATCGCGAGAGAGGGCTATCAGGTGGAGGCACGGTGTGCTGATTCTGAAATTCTTGATTTTGTGGCACGTACCAACATTCGTGCAAACTGGGGAATAAAGTATGGGAATGAAGACATTGTCTGGAAGGATGCCGGAGGACTCCTTATCCCATTTGGTTACTCCACTTTTGTCAATACTGGCCAGAATGATGCTTATGTTTATTTCAAGGCATATAATGACGCTTTTGTCGGGAGCACCAAGATGGTATATTGTTCAAGAGTTCCTATAAAGAAGCCTATTGAGGAGCCGATTATTGTGGTTGGGGACGGACGTTTGCTGTCATCAGGAGAAACAACCTCTGTTGAGACCAGAAGTCAGGGGGCAGGAAATAGTATTTTGTACAGAATCGGTGACATTGAGGAATTCACCTTCCATCATATTCCATCTGCCACGGAATTTTGCAGACGGTTGGCGGAGTCAGAAAAAATCAAAGAAATGCTGAAAGAGATGAAACCTTGGGGTGAATCGGAGAGTATAATTTTAAAAGTCACTATTCTTACTGAGAAAGAGGAATATGAAGGGACGTTAAAGTTTATTTATAAGGAATCAATCTAAACTCTTATAGTTATGAAAAAGAATCATTTTTGCCTGTTTGCCGTTCTGATGGCATTGGTGGTGACGGGATGCTACGATCCGAAGAAATATTCATCCGAGAAGCCGGTGGATTTCGTCTATGTCAATAATAGTGACTACAAGATCAATGCGTTGTTGCTTGACTGGCCTCACGCTTCTGATTACTACGACTCATTGATTAATAAGACAAATATCAATTTAGAGCCTGGAGAAAGGATGACGGTTGTGACGGATAAAATCAATTTTGTGGTAAATCCAACTAAATATAATACTTGGATAAAATCATACTTGCTAAATAATAATACTTCATTCACAATGAATTACAGCGTAAAAGTGAATTTTAATAATAC
>CAVKYA010000069.1:0-10044 GCA_963660255.1 Bacteroidaceae bacterium
GAATGGTTGCGGATCAGACAATTAGTGTTATATTTGTGGAGATGACGCTGTTCACAAAATCGCCCGAGGAGTGCGTCACTGAGTCTGATAGGCTGTTCTACATATTCAGGAACAGCGGTGGATTCCAAAAGATCCCAGAGTGGATCGAGGAGAGTGGCGGGATCCCCAGGCGGCTCGCTGAGGCGTGCGAGGTGGCGGCGTTCGACAAGGTGAAGAAACTTAAATACGAAATTGACAAGATGAACGAATGGGACATTCAGGCGCAGAAGGAATATGCCGTGCGCAAGGGCTTGGAAGAGGGCCGGCAAAAGGGACTGCAAGAGGGTCGCGAGGAGACAAAACTCTCTATAGCCAGAAAGCTTTTCGAGGCCGGGACACCGATTGATGTGATTGTCAACTGCACAGGAGTTGACAATGGGACAATCGCTTCGTTCGCCCGATCTGAGTAATGCAATAAAACAGTAATCCGTGGGCTCCATCGTGGTCCACGGATTGCTTCCGAAAAATCGTCAGACACATTCTGTGGGAGGGCGTTATTTTACGAATTGACGTAGCTGATTGTAACGCTCCTTGATGCCTGGTGTGATTTCAGTGGAAAACGAGTGCTCTTTACGGGTCATCGCTTTTTCCACTTCCGCAAAGTTCCCGCAGGCCATAAGATCCACGAAACCATTGTTATACATTGTCTTGATCTCAGACATAAGCTCGATTGCATCAATGTTAATAAGATCACTTACGATAAAGCCATTGAGCATTGCGTCGGTGTAAGTCGCTGAAGGGAAATCCCTGTTGATGGCCGCAAGCAACTTCTCGAACCAGGCTATGACTTCCGGTCTCCTCTCCGGCTCAAAGAACGGAATCTGTGCGACAGCGTTGGCGACAGTGAATTTCCAGAAATTCTCCAAGCCGGTTTCTTTCATAAAATCCATTAAGGCATCGAGTTTGTTTTTCGCCAGTTTATAAATCGTAGGGACAATGATTTCCTTTGAACCATCGGCAATGTGATAGTCCAGAAATTCATCATTCTGCCTGAGGACCTCCAGCACGGCGTTCAGGCTGGAAGTATCGTTGCCTACTTCGCCAAGCAGCATCACGCAGTGGCCGACTACACCCGAGAACGGTCTGGACGCCATTTCCTCAGGTATGCCATCACAGGACAGACCGATGTTGAATAGAAGAATATTCTCAAGATCCCTTCTGAGGCTGTCGTGAGGCAGAGCAAGGATTTCATCCACCTGAGCGTCTGACAGACATACATTGTCAGGGTCGGAAATGATTTGGAGGAGGGAAGGATTCTCTACCACCAAAGCGGCCGGGTACTGAGGATGTTTATACGAATATGGCTGGTTCCATTTCACCGCATCCTCGTG
The DNA here is from genome assembly GCA_963660255.1 of Bacteroidaceae bacterium. Taxonomy (GTDB): domain Bacteria; phylum Bacteroidota; class Bacteroidia; order Bacteroidales; family UBA932; genus Cryptobacteroides. Next base: position 1,371 of record CAVKYA010000069.1, read on the forward strand.
CGTTTTCTGAAAATCCGAAAGTCTTTGGGCGAAATCCTCTCCAAAAAGATCGTCATCCTCCGGTTCCGGGGTCTCGAAAGGTTTGTCTTTGATTATGTAATTGAAGTCCGATCCAAGATTAGCCCTCAATGCCGGTAGATATAGGTCGGCTTCTTTCTGACTGCTGACGACAAGCAGATGCTTGCCATCTTTCCCATATTCATATTCAATCAAAGGGATGGCTTCAGTGTCCTCTTCAAGAATATATTTGGCCAAGGCGAAATCCTTGCAAGGCGCTATCCCGGCCTCATCGGCGAACTCGATCGCTCCATAGATCAGGTTGTGCGCCTCGTTGTAAGGGATTTTCTTCAGATGATATTCCCTACTCATAGTTTGGATATAATCCTCATAGTCAATGTCATCCATCCTCAGTCGATAGAAAGCGTCTTTCACTCCAAGACAGTATTTATCAACAAGATAGGCCCCGATGGTTTTCCTGCCGCCTTTGTGCAGTCTGGTCACCACAATATGGCCTAAACCAAATTCATCGTAATCCTCATTGATGAAACAATCCCCTATCTCCAATGTTCTTGCCTTCTCTCTTACATACTGCTCCGGAGAAAGGAACGTCTGCTGCTTCGCGGTCTTTTTCTTCTTTGCCATTTTCTGAATATTTCCGTAAAGATACGACAATTATGTGGTCGAGAAAACAGCACGGCCCCGCAAATTTATGAATATCAAAGGGTGGTGGCTCATTGGCTGAACGGCAATGAGTTACAAAATTCCGCCCTCTGAATATGACTGGCGGAATTTACGAATATATTCAATAACAGAAGGTTAAGAAACTGATTTGAATTGTTTTCTTCGCTTCTAAGATTTACGGAAATATTCGGTATCTTTACCGAGAAATTGAAAAATGAGATAGATTATGAATATTCGGAGAATGCTTTTAGGGATGGTGGTGCTGTGCGGGTTTCCGGTTCTGGGTGTCGCAGGCGGACGCTTCGACAAGCTCAGCGGCCGTCCCGATATGGTCACTGGGCCGGCCGAAGTGACCGTGGTTCGACTGGGCTCACCAACCTTGGTTCGGCAGAACTCATCAGACGAAGGGCGATTGATCGATGACGTGAACGTCTTCGTGGGCACGGACGGGTTCGGGAATGTGTACCCAGGACCTCAGGTGCCGTTCGGGGGAATCCAGATCAGCCCGGACTGTGATGACAAGGACTATGACTGCGCGGCGGGGTACAAGTACTCAAAGCCGTTCATCCAGGGATTCAGCCTCACGCACCTCAGCGGAACGGGAATCCCGGACATGGGCGATTTCCTTTTCCTGCCGGGAACCGGATCGAAGATGGAACCGTCCAAATTCGACCACGATCAGGAATGGGGAAAGCCAGGCTACTACGGAGTCGTCCTGAAAGACTACGGGGTGAAGGCCGAGATGACGGCGGCGCAGCGAAGCGGAATATTCAAGTTCACATTCCCGCAGTCGGACAGTTCTTTTGTGATGATCGACCTCGACCACACCCTCAAATGGAACTGCCTCTGGTCAACGGTACGCCTGCTGGACGAGCGCACAATTATCGGTAGCAAGGTTGTGAACGGATGGAACCCAGGACGTTACGTCTATTTTGCAGCCAGATTCTCAAGGCCGATCGAGGAGTTCAACATATTTCAGGACGGGCAGCCGGTGATTTACAACACCAAGCGCTTCCGCAGCTCGCTTGAGGCCTGGGGACAGAAACTGAAGGCTGTGGCAAGGTTCAAGACCGGGAAGAACGAGAGCATATTCGTGGATGTCGCTGTGTCGGCTGTCGGTACTGACGGCGCGCTGAACAACCTTAAAGAGTTGAACAACAAGGGCTTCGCCGCAGTTAGGGCTGCAGCTGAGGATCTTTGGGAAGAGGAACTCGGAAAATACGAGTTGGATTCCGACGACAAGGTGCTGAGGGAGACGTTCTACACAAGCGTTTACCGCACCGCCTTGCACCCATTCCTCTTTGAAGACGCTGACGGACGCTTCCGCGAGCACGATGGGACGGTCGGAAAGGCCGACGGCTTCACCAATGTCACAACATTCTCTCTTTGGGACACTTACCGGGCATTCCACCCGCTCCTCAACCTAGTCAACAAACCGCTTCAGGCCGACATCGCCAACTCGATGCTCGCCCACTTCGACAAGAGCAGCGAAAAGATGCTCCCGATCTGGTCGTTCTACGGCGGCGAGACCTGGTGTATGATCGGCTACCATGCCTGCTCGGTGCTGGCCGACATGATGCTCAAGGGCGTGCGGGGCTTCGACTACGAGCGCGCGTTCCAGGCTATGAAAACCACCGCCACGAACCCTCACTACGACTGTATTCCTGAATATACCACCCTCGGCTACGTGCCGTTCGACAAGGAAAAGGAATCTGTCTCGAAGACTCTTGAATATGCCTACGACGATTGGTGCATAGCACAGGCGGCAAAACTTCTAGGCCACAAGGAGGACTACGAATTCTTCATGAACCGCTCGATGAACTACAAGAATCTCATCGATCCGGAGACCGGTTACATGCGCGGAAAGGACTCCAAGGGTAACTGGCGCGATCCGTTCGCTCCGATCGCCTACCAGGGGCCGAACTCGGTTCACGGCTGGGGTGACATCACGGAAGGGTTCACGATGCAGTACACGTGGACGGTGCCGCACGATTTCGGAGGATATGTCGAAAAAGCCGGACGGAAACTGCTCCTGAACCGCCTCGACAGCCTCTTCACCATCGAACTGCCCGAGGATATTCCCGGAGCTCATGACATCTGGGGCCGCATCGGCGGCTACTGGCACGGCAACGAGCCTTGCCACCACGTCACTTACCTGTACGACTGGTTCGGCCAGCCGTGGAAGTGCCAGAAATGGGTGCGCTACGTGGCAGACAATTTCTATGGTAACGAACCGGGCTCGCTGAGCGGCAACGACGACTGCGGCCAGATGTCCGCTTGGTACATATTCAATTGTCTTGGCTTCTATCCTTTTTGCCCCGGGTCTGATGAATATTACATCGGCTCTCCGTGCGTCAAAGGTTTGAAGGTCAAACTGTCGGACGGCGGTACACTTGAGATGACCACAGAAGGCTGGAGCAAGGATGCGCTATACATCAAGGCCGCTTACCTCAACGGGAAACGCCTCGATTCCCCTGTCATCCGCTATTCGGAAATCAAGGACGGAGCGAAACTCCATTTCGTGATGTCCAGGAAACCAGTCAAAGGTTGTTTCAAAAGGTCTGCGGAAAAATAAAATGTGCCTTGAGCGGAAATAACCCTCAAGGCGCAAAAATCAAAATTAGTTGAATATCTCAGTCCCTGAACGGATCCGGTTCAGGGGCGTTTTTGTCGTATGACAGAATCTTGGCGTCCCCGGAAAGGATAGTGTAGCCGTGCTCCGCAAGGCTCTGAAGCTCAAACTCTCCGGGATAGACCTCAACAGGAGCGATGAAACCGACTCTTTGACGGATTCCTTCCACAATGTCACGGCCGTATGCCCCTCCTCCCGTAAGCAGGATCACATCCACCTTGCCGGAAACGTCAGCCGCCTCTGAAGCGATGTATTTGGCGATATTCAGAACAAAGGCCTCCATCCAGACTTTCGCCCTGACATCTCCGTCCTCGCCTCTGCGGACGATCTCCTTGAGGTCATTCGTTCCGAAGAACGCCACAGCTCCACCGTGCCCCATAAGTTTCTTTTTGATCTCCGTTTGGGTATATTCACCGCTGAAACAGAGGTCAACCAATTGGAAACCAGGGCAGGAACCCACCCTTTCCGGAGTGAATGGGCCGTCTCCTCCGACACCGTTGTTGGAATCAATCACCTTTCCGTTCCGGTGAAGGGTCACTGTGATTCCACCTCCGATGTGAGCCACAATAGCTGTGATGTCATTCTGAATATGTCCGTGATCGCGAAGGTAGCGTCTCACGACAGCTCTGGAGTTGAGTGCGTGGAAAAACGGCCGTCGCTGGAACTCCGGCAACCCTCCCACACGGCATTCCGGCAGCATCTCATCAGCCATCGGCGGGTCGGCGATGTACGCGCGGCAAGACCCGAAAGGCATCGTGACACCTCTTGCGGCATTCTTTTCAGTCACTTCCTTCGCCAGATCGTCAGCGATGATCGCGCTCAAATTGCAGGCGTGCCGTCCATACTTGCAGCTACGCAGCACCTCCCTCATATCCTCGTTGACCGAATATATTCCCGTGACCACCGGGTAGAAAAGTCCGCCGCGCGCCATAATGATGTCAATATCCTGAGCGTGGATCCCTTTTCCACGCATAAATATTCGTACATCATCACGCCGCAGCGTATCTTGTTGCATCACATCCTTGAAACCAGCCAAGTCCTCTGCCCTATGGGTAAGGTTCTCTTCAAACGCCAGTTTTCCGTCCACAAAGTATCCGATCTTCGTGGAGGTGGAACCTGTGTCAATCGTCAATATCCTTCCTTTCTGCTCTGCCATCTGTAATTCCGTTTATATACACAGACAAATTTACCCGAATGCCCGAACACTGCGAAAAATAAGTGGCAATCAGTCTTTACATTCCGTCAACCCCGGAAATTAGTTGCGAAATAATGAATATGTTGGTGAAATTAATGTCATATCATCAACATTATCCGCCCCTCAGCCTTGACGAAAGTGTCAGGATAACGCATCACAACAGCATACACCACCGCCAAAGCCACCGGCAGAAGCAGCACCGCCGCCACCGCCAACTTCTCTTTCAATGAATATGTCTCTTCGGGATCTTTGAATATCATTATTTTAATAATAACTGTTTTACTACAAGCGTATTACGCACCTATTCCGGAGGATGTGCATCTATAGATACTTTTCCTCTTGGCAGACACATATTCCATCGCTGCCGTCGAATCTGATTTAATTCAATCATATTCAGAGGTATTTCCGCAAATATAACGATTCGAGGCGATAATTTTGTCGTCCTAATGGGAAAATAATTAGACTTGGCGGTCGGTACAGGAATGCGCCAGCTGGTGTACCGACAGGGACTGAGCTGCCGATTGGTGCAGGAGAGCATCTTCTGGTGTACCAACCGTGGGAAATTACGAAAAAAGGCGACCGGGGATTCCGGCCGCCTCATTTTATAACATTGCTGAAAGCTGGATTACTTCTTGGCGAAGTACATACTGTCAGAGTTGCTGTTCTTGTAGTTCGCCTGGTAGATAACGTCATAGCTGCCGGCGATTGAAGACTTGTCGGTGGATGTCGCCTTGACGCAGGAGATACCACAGATGAAGTACCTTCCGTTGCTGGTCTTCTGGCCTGCTCCGTAATACTGATACTTCAGGGTCTTCAGGTCTTCGCTGACCGTGAACCAGAGCCAGTCGTAGTTGGAGTCGGAGAACGCTTTGTCACCAGGAGCGAAGTTGTAGTTGCCCCAAGTGTTCACACCGGCGCATTCCGGGAGATATACGCAATACTTACCGGCTCCGGCGGACTGTGCGGCACGACGGTCGAAGAAGATACCGAAGTTGACGGTTCTGGCCTCGTAGTCGATCTCAACACAGGCGTCCAGAACGGACTCAAGGTACAGACCCTTGATTCCGATGTTGTTGGTGTGCTCCTTGCCTGAAGCGTCGGTCAAAGTCTCTTTCTTGAGAGGCTCGCCGAAAGTCACAACCGTCTCGTTGGCATTGTTGTCACCACCGGTAACCGTACCGTTAGGGTTGAACCTCTTGGAATAAAGCGTCCAGCTACCCTTGAAGTCGTTGGCTCCGATCTGGGTGAATATGTAGGTGTGACCGTTGTCAAGCACAACCTTTCCGACACGCACGCTGCCGGTCTTGTTCTCCTCGACTGTGAGGACACCATCCTTTACAGTAATCCACTTGCTCGCGCTCTCAACCTTGGCATACACACCAGAGATCGTGTACGCCTCGTCACCGATCCAGTAGTTGAACTCCTTGGCGTCAACTCCCTGGGCGATCTCGGTGGTCTTGCCCGCCGTGATATTCGTAACCTCAAGAGCGTTGCCGTAGGTGGTTGTCTGGATGTGGGAGATGAGGTTGGTGTTGGTGTACTCGCCACCTACAGGCCAGACCGCGATGTAGGCTGTGGCGGTGCCAAGATCCGTGTCAACAGTCGCCGGTACGGTGATCGAGCCTTTCTCACTCTCCTTTTCAGGAGTGTCCAGAGGAAGCACGATGCTGTTGTACTGAGCGTCACCACCGAGGGTTATGGTTGTCTCACCGGCCTTTGGAGTCGTGTCTTCAGGGTAGGAGACAACGAGCTTCACGATACCGGTCTTGTAAGCCAGTGACACGGGAGCCTTGCCGCTTGACAAAGAGCTGACAGGGGCTGTACCCATAATAACCTGATGGGCAACGGCATCCGCAAGGGTGCCTTTCTGGTTTCCAAGCCCTACAACAGTAGGAGCGGAGCCATAGTTCACGGCGTTGGTCTCCTTGTTGTCAACATAGACCAAAATGGTCTCCGCATCGTTCGGAACGGCGATGCTGTTGCTGAATGAAGCGGTCTTTCCTTCGGCGGCATCGCCTCTGAGAATCTGAGTCCTTCCCACGGATGTGCCGTCAGCCTTCGCGAAACGTATGCGGAGGAAATCCTTGGCTGTGAAGGCTGTCTTCATCCCTTCGCCTTGAGCGGATGGGAGAGTGGCCTCGATTGTCAAGGTCTTTACTGTTGCGTTATCATCCTTGAACTCCTTCACATCCTCTCCGTTGTCGCAGGCGGAGAACAATGCCATCGCTGAAAGAGCGCAAGCGAATGTCAATAATATTTTTTTCATTTGAATATAATTCTATTTGTGGATAATGACTGTTAGTTCCAGTAAGGATTGCCCTGGCGCTCCTTCTGAGGGATCTCCCAAGTGAAGCCTTCGGTAGGAATCTGAGTCTCGCTCCAATGGTTCGCTCCACGGGTATTCTGAACGCCCCAACGTTTCTGGTTGAAGAACGCCCAGTCGCCCTCGCCCCACATCTCGATACGCCACTGAAGCTTGACCATCTCCATCACGCTCTTGTCGGACATCGTGTTGTCGCAGGTCATAGTGGTGGCACCGCTGATTGTACGGGCCGCGAGCAGTTTGTCAAGCATAGCCTTGGCCTGAGCATCCTGGCCATCCTGAGCGTAAGCCTCAGCGACCATCAGCAGAACGGCTGAGGAACGAAGGTAGATGTTGTCGGAAGTGGTGGCGGCGTTCGTGTGGTTGCCATAACCGATGGCTGAGGACGCGGCCCATTTGAGGGAGGTGTACCTTGGCATAGTGTACTGGTACCAAGTCGTGTCAGCGCCATCGTTGGTGTAAACGTGGAAGTTCTCGAAGTCCTCAGGAAGGATGCACGCCTTGCGGCAGTCAGCGTCTGAAAGAGCGTCGTAGATGTTCTTGTCCACCTGATAGTAACCGGTCGCGCCACGCTTGAGGGCATTGAGGCCGGCGTTGGTCCAGAAGATGTTGGATGAGCCTCTGGCACCGCCGAAAATGGCCTCCGGATTCTTCTCAAGATTGTAGAAAGCGTTCTGTGTGGCGTTGAAGTCGGTTCCGTTCCAGCCTGTTCCCTGAGGAAGAGACTCTGTCACACCCTCGCGTGAGTTCACGGAAGCCAACAGGCTTGCCTTCATACCATAGTCATCAGCCTTGATCAGGTTCGGGAAGTGGCTCAAAAGGTCGTTTCCGGCCTCGATCACTGTCTTCCAGTCCTTGCTGTCGAGGGCGGCGCGGCAACGGTAGTACTGAGCCACGGCGCAGTCGATGTCGTAGATCTGGGTGGACTCGTTTCCGATCGTGTAGCCGTTCTCTCCCAATTTGGAGCTATGGAACAGGTCAACGGCCTCCTTAAAGGTAGAGTTGATCCAATCCCAGGTCTCGGCCACTGAAAGCGGAGCCTTGGCGGCGTTGTAGGCGTACGCGTCATAGATAGGCCATCCCTGCTTGGTGTTGGAGGTGACATCCTGAAGGTCAGTGTAGCGCTCCATAAGAAGCAGGTAGCTGAGAGCCTTCATCGTCAAAGCCTGCGCGCGGCTGGAAGCCATATTCGGATACTTCTGGACACGCTCGTCAGTGAGGAAGTCAAGAGCCTTGAGAGCTTGGCCAAGCTTATAGACAGGGCCAAGATAGTAGCCATAGTTCTGAATGTTCTGGTCTGTTCTCCAGTATGTGTTGTTGGCGAGATTCTGGTACCAGGTCGTGTACGTTCCCTGATTCAGTCTGTCTCCCTCGACAACATCACCTGACTGGCAGAAACGACGGAACTCGAAGTTGGACTCCTGGGCGTAGCTGTTGGAATAGCCACCGTTCAGGTCAGCGTTATAGATGTTGATGTAGCCAGGCAGACCGCTTACAAGACCGGAGAGCACCTGCTGCTCAGCCTCTTCGTTACCGCTGATGAAGTCCGCCATATCATCATCCGTGAAATAGTTCGGGTTGGTGACATCCAGCAGCGATGTGCAGGAAGAAAAGCTCAAGCCAAGAATAGCGACGGCTAAAAGACTTTTATATGTTTTCATATTTTTTCGCGTTTAATTTTAGAAATCAAGGTTCAAACCGATGGTGAGAGTCTGCATCTGAGGGTAGATGAAAGTGTCAACCTCTTTTCCTCCGATCGTGGAGAATGTAGGATCCACACCCTTCTGCCTTGAGAAGAGCAGCACGTTGTCAGCGGATACGAAGGCCCTGAGCGCACTGATGT
>CAVKYA010000070.1:0-9994 GCA_963660255.1 Bacteroidaceae bacterium
ACACGTGGAGGTATGACCTCACACGCCGCCCTTGTGGCCCGTGGATGGGGCAAGTGCTGCATCGTAGGATGCGAGGCTATGAAGATCAACTTCGAGGCCAAGACCGTTTCCTTCGGTGATGTCACATTCAAGGAGGGAGACTGGATGAGCCTCAACGGAACAAAGGGATTCGTCTATGGAGAGAAAATCGACACGATGGACGCTTCCGAGAACCCGATGTTCATCAAGTTTATGTCAATCGTTGACAAGTTCCGCAAGATCGGTGTCAGGACCAATGCCGACACACCTGAGGACGCTCAGAAGGCTCTCAGCTTCGGAGCAGAGGGAATCGGACTGTTCCGTATCGAGCATATGTTCTACGGAGTCAACTCCGAGCAGCCTCTCGCGAAACTGCGCAAGATGATCCTCTGCAACACCAACGAGGAGAGAAAGGCCGCCCTCGCGGAGCTTGAGCCTTACATCAAGGCTTCAGTTAAGAGCACCCTGAAGATTATGGACGGCAAACCGGTTGTGTTCCGTCTGCTTGACCCGCCTCTCCACGAGTTCGTGCCTAAGACCGAGGAGAAGGAGAAGGAGCTTGCCAAAGAGTTGGGTGTCACTGTTGAGGACATCGAGAAGCGTGGCGAGGCCCTTCACGAGGTCAACCCTATGATGGGTCACCGTGGAGTGCGTCTGCATATGTCATACCCGCTCATCGCCGAGACTCAGTACAGGGCCATATTCACAGCCACCGCAGAGCTTCAGCAGGAAGGCTTCAACCCTCATCCGGAGATTATGATCCCTGTGACTATCTCTGCCCGTGAGCTTAGCTTCCAGAGAGCGATCTGCGACAAGGTGAAGGCAGAGGTGGAAGGCTCTACGCGCCAGTTCATCCTCTACAACTTCGGTACTATGATCGAGATCCCTCGCGCCGCCCTGACCGCCGACAGGATGGCCCGTGCCGCCGAATTCTTCTCATTCGGTACCAACGACCTCACCCAGATGACATTCGGTTTCTCACGTGACGATGTCGGAACCTTTATGGGTGAATATCTTGGCAACAAGATCCTCGACGCTGATCCGTTCCAGACCATCGACACCAAGAGTGTGGGCAGACTGGTTGAGTTCGGCATCCAGGCCGGTCGTTCAAAGAGACCTGACCTCAAGTGCGGTGTCTGCGGAGAGCACGGTGGAGATCCGGCTTCAATCCGTTTCTTCAACAAGATCGGTGTTGACTACGTTTCCTGCTCACCGTTCCGTGTGCCTATCGCGCGGTTGTCAGCCGCTCAGGCTGCCATCGAGCAGAGCAAGTAGTTAGGCTTCGCTAACATATTCATAAAGAATCCGTCCCTTGCCGGGGCGGATTTTTTGAATATTGCAAGGCAGACACAGTGGTAAGAGCCTCTGATGGAGGTGCGCAAAAAATTTCCCCTTGCCGAATTTTTCACGTTACAAAAATTGCGGCAAGGGGAAATTTCTTTGCTTCAAACTATTTTCAGACATCATCTGGAGCCGAGGTAGAGGAAGACCATTCCAAGGAGGACGAGGGCGAGGTCGATGGCTTTGCTGCGGAGGTTCTTCTCTTTGAAGACCAGGGCGGCGAAGAGGAAGCTGACTATTACGCTGCCGCGGCGGATCATCGACACGACCGAGATCATCGCGCCCGGGAGAGACAGGGCGTAAAGATAGACAAAGTCAGCGACACTCAGGAATATGGAGATGAATATGATCGACCAGTGCCAATGGAACGGAGTGGTTTTCTTTCGGTTGGGGTACCAGATCAGCATCATCATCACGCCCATCATTCCGCACTGGTAGATATTGTACCAACTTTGGACGGACATCTTGTCCATTGCCAGACCGTCGGGATTCATCAGGAACTTATCGTAGAGTCCGCTGAGGGCTCCCAGAATCGCCGCTCCGACAACGGCGTAGATCCAGACATTATGCTCGAAATCAATGCCTTCCTTCTTGCCGCTGCGGCTGAGCATAAAAAAGGATACGATGGCCAGCAGCACACCGATCCACTGGAGCCAGTTCAACTTCTCGCCGAAAATCAGCATCGCGCCTATCAACACTAAAACCGGGCGGGTGGCGTTGATCGGGCCGACAATTGTCAGCGGAAGATGCTTCATTCCGTAATAGCCCAATGTCCAGGAACTGAGGACTATTACACTTTTCAGCAGAATCCATTTCTGGACCACCCAGCCGCCATATTCACCGACCTTGAGGATGCTGCCGTCAAGGATTGGGGTGCTGTAGGAAAGCAGAATGAAGGGGATGAATATAAGGGAGCAGAACAATGTGTTCATAAACAACACGGGGATGACGGCATTGCCGCTGAGGGATTCCTTTTTGAAGGAGTCATAGAATCCAAGCAGGACCGCCGACAGGAACGCTAACGATAACCACATAACTTTTACTACTTACTAACCGGATGCAAAGATACTCTTTTTCAAGAACTGGCAGAGTCAATAGTCCGAAAATTGCGCAAGTATGGAAAAAATGTGGTAACTTTATGAAAAATTTTACCAAATGAGCACTGTGCACGTTATCGACCATCCTATGATTCAGCATAAGCTGACTATTATGAGGAAGAAGGAAACCGGTTCCAAGGATTTCCGCGAATTGCTTAAAGAGATTTCCCTTCTGATGGGATATGAGATCACCAGGGATCTTCCTCTTGACGACATCGAGATAGAGACCCCTATCTGCAAGATGACCGCCAAGAAGGTTTCCGGCCGCAAGCTCGCCATTGTCCCGATCCTCCGCGCCGGCATAGGTATGGTGGACGGACTCCAGACACTCGTCCCAGTAGCGAAAGTAGGACACATAGGGCTTTACCGGGACGAGAAGACCCACACACCGGTGGTTTATTACTGCAAGCTCCCTGAGGACATCAACAAGCGCCTTGTGATCGTGACCGACCCGATGCTTGCCACAGGAGGAAGTTCCTGCGACGCATTGGCGATGCTGAAGGAGCGTGGATGCTCGAACATCAGGCTTATGTGCCTCGTGGCCGCTCCGGAAGGAATAGCCCGTGTCCAGAAAGAGCATCCTGACGTTGACATATTCGTGGCCGCTGTTGACGAGCACTTGAATCAGGACGCGTACATCGTTCCGGGACTCGGTGACGCCGGCGACAGGATCTTCGGCACGAAGTAGATAGATTGATGGACAGACAAATCCCGGAAATTAATTACTTGATGTCTCTTGTGGAAAGGAAATTCCGCAAGAGCGTCGAGACATCGACTGATTTCCGCTCGCTGGCTCTGGAGATCGAGGACACGACCAACGAAAGGATCTCCGCATCCACCCTCAAAAGGATCTGGGGCTATGTCAATATGGCTCCGACACCACGTCCGGCGACTTTGGACATCCTTGCGAAGTACATCGGCCACAAAGACTACAAGACATTCCGCGATGATCTGAAAAGCTCCAAGGCCATCCAGTCTATGTTCTTCACCGCTGATTTCATCAGTGTCGGTGACTTGAAGCCAGACTCGCGCGTCGAAATAGGCTGGGGGCCGGACAGGATCGTGACACTCAGACACCTTGGAGACGGCTTGTTTGAAGTGGAATCATCCCAAAATTCAAAACTTGAGGCCGGAGACCGGTTCGAGGCCGCAGCCTTCATCAAAGGTTCCCCTCTCTACATCTCACGAATCCTGAGAAACGGCGAGTACACGCCCCCATACATCGCAGGAAGACAAGGCGGGCTCAATCATCTGAAGACCCTTTGAGAGGATTCCCTGGCGATGACTTTAGAAACGGACACCTACGCCAACACGGACATCCGCACGCCCGGAAAAATCGGACGTGATGCCAAGAGAAAAGACCAAGGGCTTGAATGTAAGGAATATACCAGCGTCAGCGGCCGGACTCTTGAATGACCTGTCCTCCACCTTGGCCCACTGGCCGGAAACATCCTCCCAGCAGCGGGTGTAGGATGTCATCCCCGCTCCCGCATAGAATCCGAAACGGCGGGAGGTGAATATGGCGAGACCGGCGGTGGCCACGGTGCGGCTCTTACGGGATTTCCCGGTTGCCCAGATACGGCCATATTCAGTGTCACCCTCGCTGGTGCATACGTAGGAATATTCATTCTTCCGGAAATCGCTCTGATAGTTGACGTATGCGCCGATGCCTTTCCAAGTCGCCACCGCCATTGCGCCGTAGGACGGGCTCGGGAATATTCCGGCGTCGGCAAGGACGGCTACTCTGAATGGTTTTGAAAGAGATTCTTTTGAAGATGATCGTTGCCGTGGAGCATTTAGTCGCCGAGATTTCGCTGACCGCCGGGACTCAAAATCCAGCCGCTTTTCCGGTCGCAGGGTTTGCCTCTCCGGTCGCTGAGCCTGTCGAAGCGACTCTGAAGAAGTATATGAACTGGTCACTTCGACAGGCTCAGTGACCGGTTTTATCCTCGTGACCGAGTTGAACGCCGACCGACTCGGCTTCTTCTCGAATGACTTCATCCCTTGCAGGTACTTGGCCTTGATCGCCTCGAACCTCTCGGCCTGCGCCACCGACATCTTTCCCGAAGCGTTTGACAAAGTCTTCCTGAGCGACGACAGTTCGGCCAGAAGAGCCTTGAGGGACTCCATCTGTATGTTCTGCCCCGACTCGACCTTTGTCCTCAGCTCGACACAGCGATCACAGATCACGGCATACTTGTCCAACGCCTTGTCATAGTTGTCCCCTTGTGGCACTGCTGCAGCCCTCGCCCCGATGCAAAGCATCAAGACCAAGCACAAAAGAATATGTCCGTGAATATTCCTCATAGACTTCAACTGACCATACAAATTTAGCACAAAAATAGTTATCTTTGAATATTCAAGCAGGGCAACAGCAGCAAATGATTGCCTACCTGCGAAAGTTGAGTTTGAATATTCAAACGAATTATGGACGAGACATCCGGATTCTTCGAGACACCGACAGAGGCTCAAGGCCCGAAGCAGGGCTTATTTGAGTTGGTACGCGGCAACCCTGAAAGTTACTGCGAGATCTGGCGCGCAGACAAGGACGGACGGTTCAGGGTATACAAAGCCTTGAAGAGTGAATATGCCGGTGACTCCGTCTATGAGCGTTTGCTGCGGAAGGAATTCGAGATAGGATATTCATTGAGCCATCCGAACATCTGCGAATACTACGGTTTCGTGAACATTCCGCAGCTGGGCAACTGCATCGAGATGGAATGGGTTGACGGTTGTTCGCTGGACACTCTCCTCCAACGTGGCGTGATCAGCAAGGCATTGGCGTCCAAGATCATCAGCGAGACCTGCGACGCATTGGCCTATATGCACTCCAAGCAGATTGTCCATCGGGATCTGAAGCCGTCCAACATTATGCTGACCTACAACGGCAACAATGTCAAACTCATTGACTTCGGATTGTCCGACTCCGACGCGCATTCCGTTCTCAAGGGCTCAGCCGGAACACAGGTCTATGCATCGCCGGAACTGATCACCGGAGGAAGCGTGGATTACCGCACAGACATATTCTCGCTCGGCTGTGTCATTGACCGTTTGAACCCGTCTTTTGGCAAGGTCGCAAGAAAGTGTTGCCAAAGAGATCCTGGGAAGCGTTTCCAGAGCGCGCTTGAGGTAAAGGAGGCGATAAGCAGCCGCTCCAAAGCCCCGATCGCCGTGGCTGCCGCGGTGCTTTCCGTCACGGTGATCGCGATGCTTTCCGTCACTCAGTACGTGCCCCATCCCTGGAAGACTCTTGAGCAAGGAGGTGATGCAGGTGTCCCGTACTCAGACTCATTACATTCCACGGCTGACGCACCGTCCGGTGTCCTTGACATTTCCGCCTCTGGAGCCACAGATTCATCAAGCCACGTTTCGTCCTCTGACTCAGCCACTTCCTCAAGCCCCTTCATCGGTAACGGTTCCATCAACCATACATCTGATTCCTCTGCAAAGGCTCAAGTAAAACCTTCGCATAAATCCTCTGTTCCCCCAAAGAATCCTGTCAAAGAAGCCTCCTCCGCCAAGGACTCCCACAGCGACCGTGACGCCATCGACGAACTCTTCCGTCAAGCCACCGAGCTGTTTGACCAGTAAAGCAGTCCGCCCATTTCTTTTCCGGCGACACTTTCGCCACTTTTCGTTGCCCTACAGTGGCAATCCGCACTCTCAGGCAACATTATCGCCACTTTTCGTCGCCCAACGGTGCAACCCGCACTCTCCGGCGACATTTTCGCCTCTTTTCGTCACCCGACGGTGCAATCCACACTCTCGGGCGACATTATCCGTTGCCCAACGGTGCAACCCACACTCTCAAGCGACATTATTGCCCCTTTTCGTTATCCGACAACTCTGTCGGTTCGCGACGGTGGCATATTCAGTGAATAATGCACCTGTCAAAGACTTTATTTACCATCACGGCAACATTTTCGCCTTTATCGCCACCTTCGCGTCATTGAGACTTTGATTTGTTTGAAGATATTCGCCTCAAAGAGCATTTCAAATAAAAACAATTTCCCAATTCGTTCCCAATGGCGTTAAACAGAGTCACTTTGAATATATTCTCTCCAGCTCCGACTTGGAAAACCGCTTGAACCGCGCCTGCCAATAAGCCGACTTCTCCGCATCAAACTCACCACGATCAATCTCCGACTCTTTGCCGGCCTTGTGCAGGATCGTGTTATTGCCATCCCCCATATGCTCCGCCCAAGTGAGTTCCGCAAAAGGAGAATCCTGCCTCTGACCGATGTGATGCAACTCATACGGATCTCCATTCGAGTCCCGAGGCGGATACCCTTCACCAATCAAGTCAGCGTTGTTGTAGTCCTTCCACTTACTCCAATCCGCCAGTTTGGTTTTCAGCCAATCCTTACGGCAATTGAACGCCGACCAGTCGATGTCCATCCTTATAAGCGCGGGCCGTCCTCCGACCAAAGCCTCCCTTAGACCCGCCTTCATATAAATCGCAGCCTCCTCCTTCGAACCGATGTTAGACAGAATCCTGTCCGACCACCCGGTCCTCAACCGAATGGCCATTTTCTCCATTGACGACAGCATATTCATTAATTCATCTTTAGCAGGCAGACAATCACCTGCCGCATAACACTTACGATCAAGGGTGATTGTCCACCCCGACATTAGAAATCCTATTGCAAACTTAATCAATTCGTCAGTTTATTCCTGGTTCATTTTAGGTTCATAACAAGTCCGTTAGGGAACAACCCGAGAAACAAGGTTGATATTTCCTTAAAAAACATAAATTTTCATAAAAAACATATTCTTACCCCCGGACATTTCTTCTCATCCGAGGAATATCTCAACTTTTGGTCGTATCTTAGCCTCCAGCCTCCGCACACTGATTCCGGCACAACGACCCAACGGCAAAACACATCGTGAAGGGCAATCGGAAATACTTTTTGTACAACTAATTAAAAACTATTATCTTTATGGCTGTTAATGGATATGATGACCTGAGCGCCTACGGTTGGGGCCGCGCGCTTTTGGAGGACGAGGGGACAGGATTCGGGGACGAAGTGAGTGACGAGGCCCTGCCACGGTACATCGACCCGCTGAACGACTGGGGATTCAAGAGGCTTTTCGGTACCGAGATGAACAAGGAGTTCCTTGCGGCGTTCCTGATGGAGATATTCCCTGACAAGAAGATCAGGGACATCACCTATCTGCCGACTGAGCAGCTAGGACTGGCCGCAGGGGACAGGAACGCGAGGTTCGATGTGATGTGCAGGGACGAGAGCGGGGAGAAGTTCATCGTCGAGGTGCAGCTTGCTTATCAGAAGCATTTCAGGGAAAGGGCTCTGTACTATTCCGGGATGGCTCTGCACTCGCAGGGAGTGAAAGGCAAGAGGTGGAACTACAACATCAAAGGGGTGTATTTCGTGGGATTGCAGAATTTCGCCTTCGGACCGGAAAGAGGCGGAGGGTTGATCCGGAGATACTCAGTGCGGGAGGACGAGAGCGGAGAGCTGATGACGGACAAGCTGCGGTTCGTGTTCATCGAGATCGGGAGGTTCGACAAAGGGCCGGAGGAGCTCAAGACGAATCTTGACAAGTGGTTCTACGTGCTGAAGAACCTGCACCGCCTGCTAGAACGCCCGGCGGCGTTGGTTGACAGGATATTCAGAAGGTTCTTTGAGGCGGCGGAAGTCATATCCCTTACAAAGGATGAAAAGAAACAATATGTAAGCAATATGATAAACGAACGGGACACTTATAATCAGATCGCCTACGCCAGAGAGTTCGGGCGAGAGGAAGGAATCGCCGAGGGGATGAAGAAGGGATTAGAGCAGGGACGCGAACAAGGACTTGAACAAGGCAAAGTCACCGAACGGGAAGCCATAGCCTTGCGCTTGCTAAAGGCAAAGACTCCGATGGAGGTCATCACTCAATGTACCGGCCTTGACAAGGCCACAGTGGAAGCGCTTGCCAAACGCTAAAATAGAGTGTCCGAACAGACCAGTTCCCGTTCGGACACTTCCAACTTAACAATAGTTCAGTCTGAATATTCCTACCTCCTGCGCTCCCAAGACATCCCTTGGTTCCGCGAGGCATATAGTCCTTTTGTGGTGGTCGCCAGCAGCACCGTGCCGTCAGTAGCCAGCGAGAGGAACTCCCCCACCCCGGAATTGTTGTACCGCGTGGTCCAGATCGCCCCGCCGTTCCGTGACCAATAAAGCCCCTTCGATGTGGCCACGAATACTTCCGTCTCCAGCACCAGCAGATCCCTGAACGTCCCCACCGAACTCATACAGAACATGTTCAGCCAAGTCCTGCCCCCGTTCGATGAATATTCAATACTGTTCTTCTGCGCGTTGATCCGCAGAAGCTCGCTTCCGTAGGTTACTAATTGTGGCATAATCTATTCTTATTCAGTTATGTATTCTACAAACAATCAACTCATCACCTAAACGCTCGAACTTCAAATAGGTTGACATCCAGCCTTCCCGTTCGTTGTTCTGGTCCAAATATGCATTGACCACGTCCGACGTGAAGTCATTGCACTTGCAGTTGAAGTTCTGTCCACAAACCTTGCAGCCATCCCCGCAGTAATGGCTGTCGCCAAGCACCTTCATACGTTTGCCGAAGATACCTCCGGAAAGGTAGTTGGGACCGGCCCAATGGTAGGAGAAATGTTAATATTATTCACATTCAGCTTATTATCTATGGCAATTCTTTTTGTACGAAATAGCCTTAATCGACCTTTGCACGTCTGCAATATAATCATCGATAGCATCAACTTTGCCGAAATCATCCTTAATCCTTGAATAGGTCATTTCAAATTTCCGCAATGCTGTCCTCAAATTAGCCATCTGAATTATATCGGCGGCCGCCTTCTCACGTCTTGAATCCGCCTCAGCCGCCAATAGTTCATTCATTCCTGAACGCAAATCATCAAATAACTTGCGCTCAACACTATCTTTGTAAGCAGCCGTCAACAGGCTGATGATGTCGCTACTGTCCATTTTCGACACGCCCCATCTGGTTGACTATCTCCGTGATGATGACACGGAAGTCCTCTCCGGTTATCTGTTGGTTGCTCTGAGCGTAGAAATCCTGCATCATACCACGAATCACGTTCATACGGTCAACAACACTCTTTGTGTCAGCATTCTTCTTCTCCGCATAAGCTTGCGCCTCGGTCATAAGAAGTTCACGATCCTTATCCATCTTCTGGAGGATAAGTTCGCCTTGGGTTTTCATCTTCTTAATTTCTGTAATCTCGCTCGCAAGTTTCATTATCCTATCGAAACCATCAGTTAGCGCATCAAGTTTTGTCCTCGTGGCAACCTGTTGATTATCAACATTCGGTTTAGTAATTTCGACTTTTGGCCGTTCAACGATGGTACTTTGATCGTCTTCTATTTGAAACCCGTTCATATTCTATTGATTTTTAATTATTTAACATTGTTTTTCCTATCATTTCAGAAAGTTTTACATCCTTCAAACATTGCTCAGAATTATGCGACTTTTCTTCGTCAAAAGAACTCTCTATTTCATCTGCTATTATCAGGACTGTTTCTATATTC
>CAVKYA010000071.1:0-9948 GCA_963660255.1 Bacteroidaceae bacterium
TTCACCCCGCTCGGGATCGACTACAAGATCAACGGGCACTACATCTACCTCTCCGTCAAGCCGAAGGCGGAGCCTCGGACCGTCACCGGTACGGTGACCGACCAGACCGGGCAGCCGGTCCCCGGGGTGTCGGTGTTCGTGCAGGGGACGACCACGGGCACAACCACCGACATTGACGGGCGCTTCTCACTGCCGGTCCCGGCGGAGCAGCTGGGCGGCAGGCTGGAATTCAACAGCCTCGGCTACGAGACCGTCACACTGCCAATCAGCGACAGGAGCATATTCAATGTGACCCTGAACGAGGAGGCGGTCTCGCTTGAGGGCACGGTCGTCACAGCGCTCGGCATCAGGCGCGACCAGAAGGCCCTGAGCTACAACGTGCAGGAGGTCCGGTCAGACCTGCTCACCACGGTCAAGGACGCCAACTTTATGAACTCCCTCAGCGGAAAGGTCGCCGGAGTCAACATCAACTCCTCGTCCTCCGGCGTCGGCGGAGCGTCCAAGGTCGTACTCCGAGGCAACAAGTCCATCAGCCAGTCGTCCAACGCCCTGTACGTCATCGACGGCATCCCGATGTACAACTTCGGTGGCGGCGGCGGGACCGAGTTCGACTCCAAGGGAGCGTCCGAGTCCATCGCCGACATCAACCCCGAGGACATCGAGAGCATCTCCGTCCTGACCGGCGCGGCAGCAGCGGCACTGTACGGATCGGAGGCCGCCAACGGAGCCGTGATGATCACCACGAAGAAGGGGCAGTCGGGCAGCGTGAAGGCCAGCTTCTCATCCAACACGGAGTTCCTCTCCCCGTTCCGCCTCCCGGAGTTCCAGAACCGCTACGGCACCGGACTCAATGGAAAGACAGGCAACAGCGGCACCTACAGCTGGGGCCCGTATATTCCGGAATCAGCCCGCTACAACTATTCACCGGAAGACTACTTCGAGACCGGGCACACCTACACCAACGCCTTCTCGGTCAGCGGGGGCACGGACAGAAACCAGACGTACTTCTCGGCTGCCGCCGTCAACTCCGACGGCATCATCCCGAACAACAAGTACGACCGCTACAACTTCACCTTCCGCAACACGAGCTATTTCCTTAAGGACAGGCTGAAGATCGACGCGAGCGCGAGCTACATCATCCAGAAGGACCAGAATATGACCAACCAGGGAGTATATTCAAACCCTCTCGTGCCGGCCTACCTCTTCCCGAGGGGCGACAACTTCGACATCTACCGCAACTTCGAGAGGTACAACGCCGGCACCAAGCTGATGGAGCAGTTCTGGAGCGCCGACCTTGAGGGAGACCTCAGGATGCAGAACCCCTACTGGATCAACTACCGCAACCTGCGCAACAACGAGAAGAAGCGTTATATGATGTCCTTCTCCGCGAGCTACGACATCCTCGAATGGCTGAACGTGGCGGGGCGCGTCCGCATCGACAACGCCGGCAACCTCTTCACGCAGAAGCTCTACGCCTCCTCCAACGCGACCCTCACGGAGGGCGGGACCAACGGCCACTACACCGAGGCGCGCGCCTACGACAAGCAGACCTACGCCGACATCATACTGAACGTCAACAAGACCCTCGGCAGGGACTGGAGCCTCGTGGCGAACGTCGGAGCCTCCTACAACAACATCGGCACCGACGAGCTGCGCTACGGCGGCCCGATCCAGGACAACGGCCTCGCCAACGTCTTCAACGTCTTCGACCTCGACGACACCAAGAAGCGGGCCTCCAAGAGCGGATGGAACGACGAGACGCAGTCCGTCTTCGGCAGCGTCGAGATCGGCTGGAGGAAGATGCTCTACCTCACCGCCACAGGGCGCAGCGACTGGGCCTCACAGCTCGCCGGATCGTCAAGCAAATCATTCTTCTACCCTTCCGCCGGACTCTCGTGGGTGCCGACGGCGGCCTGGGACCTCGGCGCGCTCAGCTACCTCAAGGTGCGCGGCTCGATCGCCTCGGTCGGAATGCCTTTCCCTCGCTTCCTCACCATACCTACTTATGAATATGACGCCACGAACAGGATCTGGAAGGACAAGACCCACTACCCGATCGGCGACCTGAAGCCGGAGCGGACGCTCACCTACGAGGTCGGGATCGAGACCAGGCTCTGGCAGGACCTCAGCCTCAACGTCTCCTGGTACCTCGCGGACACCTACAACCAGACCTTCGACCCGTCCCTGCCTCCGTCATCGTCCTACACGACCATCTACCTCCAGACCGGAAGCGTGAGGAACACCGGAATCGAGGCGAGCCTCGGCTACAACCACACCTGGGGAGGGTTCACCTGGGACAGCGGACTCACGTTCAGCCGTAACAGGAACGAAATCCGGGACCTCGCCGACAGGGCCGTCAACCCCGTCACCGGGGAGAGCCTCGACCTTGAGAAACTGGAGATCAAGGCGCTCGGAAAGGCCAAGTACATCCTCCGCAAGGGCGGGACACTCGGAGACCTTTACACGACATCCAGCCTGAAAAGGAACAACTACGGTTACATCGAACTTGACGACAACGGAGAGGTGAGTCTCGCCGACAACGGAGAGGAACTGTTCCTCGGCAGCGTGTTCCCTGAATATAACCTCGCGTGGCGCAACGACCTCACGTGGAAGGGGATCCACCTCGGTTTCCTCCTCAGCGGACGGATCGGTGGTGTCTGCTACTCCGCCACCCAGGCCAACCTCGACCTCTACGGAGTCTCGAAGGCCTCGGCCGACGCGAGGGATGCCGGAGGGGTGCTCGTGAACGGAAGGCAGCTGGTCTCAGCGCAGAAGTGGTACCAGAAGATCGGCTCGCAGAGCGGCCTCCCGCAGTACTACACCTACGACGCGACCAACTTCCGCCTCCAGGAGCTCTCGCTGGGCTACACCCTGCCGCGCAAGTGGTTCAAGGACAGGGCCGCCCTCACCCTCTCGCTCGTCGGGCACAACCTCTGGATGATCTGGTGCAAGGCGCCGTTCGACCCGGAGTCAGTCGCCTCCACGGGCAACAACTACCAGGGCATAGACTACTTTATGATGCCGTCGCTCCGAAGCCTCGGACTCAACGTAAAACTTGATTTCTAACGGACGGAGGAATATTTTATGAGACACAACATTATGAATATCAGGTTTCTCCACACAACAAAGGCAATATGCGGAGGCGCGGGGACATTAATCTCCGCCTGTCTGGGGCTCACATTGACGCTGGGCTCCTGCACGGACCGCTTCGAGAGGCTCAACACCAACCCGAACCAGGTCACATCCGGGCAGATGGAGGCCAAGAACTACCGCACGGGGACGAAGGTCCTCGCGCTCCAGAGCCTCGTCGTACCGGTCGAGGAGCACCAGTACCAGTTCATCGAGAGCCTCTCCGGCGGGCCGTTCGGCGGCTACATCGGGAGCACCGTGGACACCTGGCAGACCCGCTTCGAGACCTTCAACCCGTCAATCGACTGGCGCAAGACCACCTTCTCTGACATCATCACCGAGCTCTACGCCCCGTACAGGGGGATAACGGGAGGCACGGAGGACGAGGTCGCGAGGGCCTTCGCGTCGCTCTACAGGGTGGCCGTGATGCAGAGGCTCACCGACAACTACGGCCCGATCCCGTACAGCGACATCCTCCGCACGGAGAAGATCACAGTGAAGTACGACCCTCAGGAGACCGTTTACAACGAGCTCTTCGAGGAGCTTGACGGGGCCATCAAGGCCTTCGCCGACAACACCGGCCTCCCGGCCTCCGGATGGAGCACCTACGACAGGGTATATTCAGGGAACATCTCCCAGTGGCTGAGGTACGCCAACTCCCTGAAGCTCAGGATGGCTATGCGCGTCAGCTACAGGGCGCCGGAACTCGCGCGGCAAAAGGCCGAGGAGGCGATCGCCGGAGGAGTCATCCTCACCAATGAGGACAACGCCTATATGAAGCCGAGCGAGAACCGTATGACGCTCATCTACAACAGCTGGAACGACCACCGCGCCGGGGCCGACATCCTCAGCTATATGACGGGCTACAACGACCCGAGGATTGAGCGGATGTTCCTGAAAAGCACCGGGGCCAACCCGCAGTTCGTCGGGATCCGCATCGGCTCCACCGTCGCCAAGAAGAGCGAGGCCATAGAGGCATATTCAAACCTCATCGTGGAGTCCGACAGCCCGATCCTCTGGATGAACGCCGCCGAGGTGAGCTTCCTGCTGGCCGAGTACAACCTCCGTCTCGCGGGAGACAAGGCCAAGGCCCGGGAATATTACGAGAACGGCATCCGGCTCTCATTCGCGGAAAGGGGCGCCACCGGGGCGGAGGCCTACATCGCCGACGCCACCAGCACCCCGGCGCAGTACATCGACCCGCTCGGGAAGTACAGCGCCACCTCCAAGACCTCCGAGTGCAGGATAGCCTGGGACGAGAAGGGGGACGAGGAGACAAACCTGGAGCAGATCATCACCCAGAAATGGATCGCCATCTTCCCGCTCGGCAACGAGGCCTGGGCCGAGTACCGCAGGACCGGCTACCCTAAACTCCTCCCGGCCCCGCAGAACCTCGGGCCGGACAACGTTGATCTTGACCGCCACGCGCGCAGGCTCACCTACCCCGTGGAGGAATACACCGGGAACGGCGCGAACCTCAGCGAGGCCGTCTCGGCGCTCGACTCCGAATCAACCGACGGAAGCGGGGACACCTTCTGCACCCGTGTCTGGTGGGACTGCAAACCGTACAACTCCATAAAACAATAGACAATGATGAATATATTGAAAAAGCCGCTCGCGCTCGCGTCAGCCGCGCTGCTCCTTGCATCCTGCTCCGACTGGACAAAGGTCGAGAGCGTGGGAATCAACGAGACGATGCCGTGGGAGGAAAACCCTAAGGAATGGGCAGACTATCAGGCGAGGGTGCGTGAATATAAGAGCCGCCCGCACAAGCTGGCCTACATCCGTTTCGCAAACTCCCCGGAAGGAGCGCAGAACGAGAAAGGCAGCCTGAGAAGCCTTCCGGACAGCCTCGACATCGTGAGCCTGACCAACGGAGAGAATTTCTCTGAATATGATGCCGAGGATATGGCGCGGATGAAAGCCGTGGACATCAAGGTCATCTGCCAGGTTGACCTTGCGGCGACCGGAAACGCCTCGACCGCCATCGACAAGGCCGTGGCCACTGTGAAGGAGAACGCCCTTGACGGATATTCATTCACCGCCACATCCAAGGAAACCGCGTCCGAGGCGGTGGGAAGACTGTCCTCCGCGAAATCCGGGAGTCAGATTCTGGTCTTTGAAGGCGATCCGGTTTACATTTCCTCCGAGGACATCGCGAAGATCGACCTTTTCGTCCTCGCCACCGAGACCATTGAAAACCCGTACGACCTTAGGAATGTCATAGACGATGCCTTGGAGCAGGGAGTCCCGAAAGAGAGAATCCTTCTGTCCGCTTCCAGAAACGGAGCGTTCTACAATTCAGAGAATGTGGAGCTTCCGGTGCTTGAGGCGATGGCGGACAATGTCGTGGACTTCGGCCCGATGGCCGGACTCGCACTCTACGACATCGAATCCGACTATTATCACTATGACCGAAACTGGTCAAGCCTGCGTTCGATCATTCATAGACTGAACCCTTAAAAAGAATGAATATATGAGAATAATAAAATCAATGGCCATTGCCGCCACACTCGCCACCCTCTCGTCCTGCAACAGGTTCGAGCCGGTGGACCGGGTGTTCGACAACTGCGCCTATCTCGATGTCAGCGCGACGAGCCAGACCCAGCCAGCCACCTTCGGCAACAGGGTGGGCAGTCTGGAGAAACAGTTCTGTGTCACCCTCGCCTACCCGGCGGACAAGGACGTGAGGGCCACGGTCTCCGTGGACGCGTCACTCGTTGACACCTACAACCACCGCAACGACACCGACTACCAGCTCCTGCCGGACAACTACCTTGACTTCGCCGGGGCGACAGTCACGATCGAGGCCGGGAAAGTCTCCTCCGAGAAGGTCTCGATAGGACTGAAGAACCTTATGGGACAGGGAGAGGAGCAGACCGGGGCGATGGAGATCGACAAGACCTGGCTCCTGCCCGTGAAGGTCACCTCCGACGACATCCGCACTCTGGACGGCTCGTCCGTGGCCTACTACCTCGTGAAACGCTCGTCGGCGATCACCGTCGCCGCGCAACTCACCGACAACTGGATCGAGTTCCCGCTGATGGACACCCCGGGAGAGGTCGCTGATGCCTACAACAACCTCACCGCCCTCACCTACGAGGCCCTCATAAACATCGACCGCTTCGACCTCAAGAACGGCACGGAGGACTGCAACATCTCCACGGTTATGGGTGTCGAGCAGTACCTTCTCCTCCGCATCGGGGACGCGAACTTCGAGCGCCAGTGCCTCCAGTTCGACGGCAGCGGCAACGGCTCGCAGTTCGGCAAGCTTCCGTCAAAGAGCGACCCGGCCAAGAAGATCTATTCCGGCAGCTGGTACCACGTCGCCTGCACCTACGACCAGAACACAAGGACCGCCCGCATCTACCTCAACGGCAAGATGATCGACGAGGTGAAGGACGCCGGTGTCGCAGGCCCGACCGCCGACAACCGCATAACCCTCGCGATGCGCGCCCTCGGAATGCCCGAGGCCTACCAGTTCTTCATCGGCAGGTCCTACAACGACCACCGCCCGCTCCAAGGCAAGATAGCCGAGGCCAGGGTCTGGCGTACCGCGAGGACGCAGGACGAGATCTGGAGGAATATGTACCGGATAGAGAACCCTAAGGAGCAGAAGGATCTCATCGGCTACTGGAAGTTCAATGACGGCGAGGGCAACACCGTCAGGGACTACTCCTGGGTCGGCAACCACGGCAAGGCCGTGGCGGACATCGTCTGGCCGGACGGAATCGAGATCCAGGAAATAAACAAGGAGGAGGAATAGACGATGAAAAGGAATATATTCGTGATTATGGCTGCGGCCCTTCTCGCCGCAGGATGCCTGGACCAAGAGATCCAGTACTACCCTTCCGCCCTTCAAGACCTCTCCGACAAGCCAGCGGCGATCACGCTCCACGCGGAGTGCTCGGCGGACAATGTCGTGAAGGTGGTGCTGAACTATAGCGAAGGATCAACTGTAAAAAAGTTGTTTGCAGCATCTTCATCACCTTCATCCACAGACAGGACTTTGAAGTTAGAGTCTAAAGGAACTGACTATGTGGCTCAGTACAGCAAAAGGACAGGAATTGACTACAAACTCCTTGAGCCTGCATTCTATTCGTTCATAGGCGGGAACTCTATGGAACTGCACGGTGGTATGCAGGAGACAGTCGCCAAACAACTTATGCTGTTCGCGAAAAACAAGTTCGACACAGTGCTGGAATCCGGCAGATACTTGCTTCCGGTGATTTTGTCCGAGGATTTGAGTCCTATTGAAGGCAGCGTTGTAAACATAGACCTTACCATAAGAAACAAATACTCCGATCCGGACGGCTATGAACTCTATCAGGGCAATGATATGTTCACAGTGTTCTACCTGAACACGGCGGTATTCGACCCGAGGCTTGCGAATGACTTTATTCTCGAAGATATCTCAGATCCTACCTACCACCGGGGACTCGGGAATATCGTGAACCTCCGTCAGGCCTCCCTCTACTATGACAACAAGTTGGGTAAGGTCTCGATGAAGCTGAACAACGACCTTCGCTACGTCCTTGAGCACTTCACCGAACGTGTCCTCCCGGTTCAGGAGAGCGGCCGAAAGGTCTGCGTCTGCATAGACGGCGGAGCGCAGGGAATCGGTTTCTGCAACCTGACTGACGAGCAGATCGAGGATTTCGCGAAGTCCGTGAAGAAAATCGTGGAGCACTACGGACTCGACGGCATCAATCTCTGGGACCGAAACGCCAACTATGCGGTGGCCGAGGAGAAAGGATTCCCTAAGGTGAACACGACTTCCTACCCGAAACTCATAAAGGCGTTGCGTGAGGCTCTCGGCCAGAACAAACTTCTCACGGTCACCGACTACGATGTGCCGACTGAATATTTCTGGGACACCGAAGCCACCGGCGGGATCAAGGTAGGCGAGTACATCGACTATGCCTGGTCCGGCTACTGCGGCGGTGACGAGCCTGTCCAGATTGTGGATCCGTGGCATCAGGAATTGTCCTTCGTCTCCAAACTTCATCCACGCAAACCTTTCGCCGGGCTGAACCCGAGGAGATACGGGATAACCAACGTGACCTGCTACAGGAAAGCGGACGATTCGCTGTTCGCTCTTGAACAGTATGACAAGAGTTTGCTTACCGACAGCAATATGTTCGTTTTCTATGATGTCAGGTCAAACATTCAGGATTCCTATGAGGGAGCCAATATAATGGATCAGTTTATGGCGTCCTGGTGCAGAAATTTCTCTCTGAGCATAAATCCCGGAAGGCTGGACAACGATTCGCAGACATTTGGGAATAAGTACAATAAGTGGATCAAGGATTGGTAATAACCATTATATCGTTAACAACTATTAATAACTAACTTCCTGTCTCGGGAAGATTTGGACGGCTTACCTGAGGCAGACTAATATAACACAAACAAATATGAAATTGTTAAAACTTTTAGCGTCAACCTCTATCGCATCAATGCTATTGTTCATCGGATGCGACAAATACGATGACACAGCGATTTCTGGTCGCGTGGACGACCTTGAAGGCAGGGTAACCCAATTGGAAACTCTGGCAAAGCAGCTGTCAAGCAATGTCAGTGCTCTTCAATTGGCTGTGGATGCCCTGAAGAATCAAGACAGGATAGTCTCTGTGGAGCCGCTTCCTGAAAACAAGGGATTTGTCGTCGAGTTTGAGACAGCCGGAAAAATCACCGTTTATAACGGAGTTGACGGCAAGGACGGCTCAGATGGAACAGACGGCAAGACTCCTGTGATAGGTGTTCAGAAAGATGAGTCCGACGGGCAATACTATTGGACTCTTGACGGAACGCCTATTCTTGACAATGGCAAGAAGATTCCGGCCACCGCACAGCTCGGAACCCCACAGATAAAAATCGAGAACGACAAGTTCTGGTTCTCCGTTGATGGAGGAAAGAACTGGATTGAGTGTGGCGATGTCCGTTCCGCCGGAATCGGAACCATAACCGATGTTAAGGACAACGGCGACGAGGTTGTCTTCACTCTTTGGGACAACAGCACCATCACCATTCCGAAAGTGCAGACTTTCGCTCTCGTGATAGACAGGACAGACATCGGTGTCCTTGCTGGACAGACGGTCTTTGTCAACTACACCATAGTCGCGGGAGACAATGACACCAAAGTCAAGGCGATAGCTGACGAAGGTTACAAAGTGTCCGTCAGCGGTAACAGCAAAGGAGGCGAACTTGCCATCACCGCACCAAGCACAATCACCAAAGGTTCGGTCTTCATCGTTGCCATAAACGGTAAGGGAGAAGTGGCTGGAAAGATTCTCGACTTTGAAAAAGGTGACCTTGTGCTCGTCAAGGATGGTGTCAGCATCGATGCTAACGGTGGAGAGATTGAACTTCCGTTCAAGACCAATATGGAGGCGACGGTTATGATTGATCCTTCCGCCAATTGGATCGAGCAGGTTCCTCAGACCAAAGCCCTGCAGGAATATTCCTACAAATTCAATGTCAAGCCTTATGTCGATGGCACAGCTCCACGTGAAGGCAAGATTTACATCAACTATGATGGTGGTCGGAAAGAGTTTACGGTCCGTCAGTCAAACACTGTGGAAACAGGAGGCGGCGAGGCTGATTTCAATACTTTCAAGACAGATGTACCTGCTACTTCAAATTTAACGTTATTGATAAACGATGAAACTGAAGCTGGGTGGAAAATGACTAATGGAGCCTTAAGAGGTCATAAACAGTTTACACCTATCCCAGATGGAGAGAAAGCACCTTGGATTAATGGTGGCACAAATTCAATGTCAAGCCTTATGTCGATGGCACAGCTCCACGTGAAGGCAAGAT
>CAVKYA010000072.1:0-9947 GCA_963660255.1 Bacteroidaceae bacterium
TCTTGAGCAGCACGGCGGCAAGCCCGACCACGATTCCGACCACGAGGCTGAGCACAAGGAGCTGGTTTCTTTCCGACAAGCGGGATATGGGGTTCAACTTTGGCATATTCATACAAAAATAGTTATTTTTGCGATAGAGTAAAACATCTAATATTCACTTGAAATGAAAAAAGTCATCGTGTCACTGATAAGTGCCCTGCTGGTCGCCCTGCTTGGTGTGATAGGGCTGAACATATTCAAGAACGCCAGCCCGAGGGAAAGGGTGAAGGCCGAAAACGGAAGCAGGATAATCGTGGAGGAACTGAGTTTCTACCACGGCAACGACAAGATATTCGGGAAGGTCTTCAAGCCCGCCGACGACAAGGGTTTCTTCCCTGACTCGCTGGGACCGAGGCCAGTTGTCATATTCTTCCACGAACCATTGAAAACCGCTTACCCTGAGGGGTTTGTAAAAGCTTTGGTTCCAGAGGGGCTGATCGGCTACACGACCGCTTTCCACGAGAAAGGCAAGGATGTGGAGTTTATGGTGAAGAAAATCAGCAAGGAGAAATTCGCAGACTCGGACAGAATCTATCTGGTCTGCGACACTTTCGCCTCCGAGGCCGTTGTAAAGGCGGCCTACAAACTAAAGAAAGCTGTCAGCGGACTGATTCTCATCGAGCCTGAGCTCAGCGACAAGACCGCCGGACTCGTGCCGAGGCTCGGCTATGATGTCTTGAACATAGACGCAGCCGGGAAAGCTTCAGCAAAGACCACGGCGATTGATTATCTTGAACTTAGAGGGGCTCTGAAATGAAAAAGACAAGGTTTGGAATAGTCGGGACAGGCCGCATCAGCGACTGGGTTCTCAAAGGAGCGGTGCTGGATCCACGATTCGAGGCCGCGGCGGTGTGCTCCCGCTCGCAGGAAAACGGCAAGGCCTTCGCTGAGGCGCACGGCATCGGGAAAGTGTACACAGACATAGACGAGATGGCCTCCGATCCGGAGATTGATGCTATCTACATCGGCACACCAAACAACACCCACCACGACATCACGATCAAGTGCCTGAGGCATCACAAGCACGTGTTGTGCGAGAAGCCAATGGCATCCAACGCGCGCGAAGTGAGCGAGATGGTCAAAACCGCAAGGGAGAACGGCGTGCTGCTTATGGAGGCGATGATCTCGACGCTATGCCCAAACTTTGTGGCCGCTAGGAAACATCTGGCCAGGATGGGAACAGTGCGTCATTACTTCGCGTCCTTCTGCCAATATTCCTCTAAATACGACCTTGTCAAAAGAATCATAGCTGGAGAGGACGATTCGCCGGTGCCAAGTTCCTTCAATCCAGACCGTTGCGGAGGAGCGCTGATGGACATAGGAATATACCCGATCTATCCGATGGTCTCGTTGTTCGGCCGTCCTAAAGGGATCAAGGCCAGCGTCACGACCTGCGAGGTGCCGGTTGCGTCCAGTCACTTCGACAGGCTCAGTGACCGAAGCGACAAGCTCTGTGACCGAAGTGGAAGGCTCTGTGACCGAAGCGACAAATTCAGCGGCCGTGGTGGTGTAGCGGCAAAAGCGGATGCTGAGCCTGTCGAAGCATCGAGCCAATGGAAACGAGTTGACCTGCAAGGCAGCGTTATCTTTGAATATGAAGGGATGAGCGCCTCGGTGATATATTCAAAGATAGCGGACTCGCGGCTTTGCACGGAGATTTCCTGCGATGGAGGAATTATGTCGCTGGATCAGGTCCACATCTGCCGTCACGCCGAGATGACAAGGCGAGGCGCTCCGACTTCCGGAAGAGCCTCAGGACCGCAGGCTGAGGACATCTCCGTCCCGGTTGACGCTGACGAGTACCTTTGCGAGTTCAGGGAATTCATCGACGTGCTGGAATCAGGCCGCACGGAATCCGATATCAACAGCCTTGAGACATCGCTCATCACCGCCGAAATCCTTGACGAGATCCGTCGCCAGGCAGGCGTGGTCTTTCCTTCAGACCGATAAGGTTTAGAAACCGATCCTGCGGGCAGGTCTCTCCGACGAGATTCTTTCGTCGTCACAGTATGACTTGATCTCTTCGAAAGTAGGTTCCTCTCCCGTAAGGATGGACTGGACTGTTCTCTTGCGGCAGATGTTCTCGATCTGTCCGCCGGAGAGGTCGTAGTTTTCCGACAGCGAAAGCGCCTCGGCCGCAGACAGTTCCGGAATCATCGAAGCCCAGATCTTCGCCCTGGCCTCTTTCGACGGCCGGCCGAACTTGATCTTATAGAGGAACCGTCGTTCGAACGCCTTGTCCAGATTGTCCGTCAGGTTGGTCGTGGCGATAAGAATCCCATCCAGATTCTCCATCTCCTGAAGAATGATGTTCTGGATGCTGTTCTCCATCTTGTCCACGGCGCTCGTCGCACCTTCCTTTCTGACCCCGAAGATCGCGTCAGCCTCGTTGAACAACAGAATCGGAGCGACATCCGAGCTGTTCACCAACTCACGGTAACTGTCGAAAAGGTTCTTGATGTTCTTCTCGCTCTCGCCCACGAAGCAATCCTTGATCTTCGTGACATCGACCGAGACTATCATCCTGCCGGTCTCTCTGGCAAGCTGATAGACAGTTTCTGTCTTTCCGGTTCCCGGAGAGCCGTAGAACAGACAGGTGAACCCGGTACGCATTCCCTTGTCGCTCAAAGCCTTCCTGACCTGAACATACCGTTCCTCAGACAAAATGCCCCTCAAGGTGCCTACCTTACGGCTCTCCTCCTCACCGTAGAATAGTTTTTTCTCCTTGATGGTCTTGCTATCAATCGTACCCGCCACCGTCTTCTGCGTCTTTCTCAATCCACCTGCCTCCTTGAATATCTCTTCCTTGACCGAATCCTTTATCTTGAAGAAATCCTTGGATTTGACCCCGTTCTCTGAGGAATATTCAATCAAGCCTTTCTTCTGGAGTTCCAGTTCCTCTCTGGAATATCTCGCCTTCAGCACATCCAGATCATCGTCGTGATCCTCTCCGAAAATGTCCTCCAGATCGTGCCACCCGACCATATCGTCATCCTCGCTGAAGTACCTGTAGCACAGAGCATAAAAAACGACACGCTCACTGTTGGACAAATGTTTCTCTCCGTCCAGAACTCCGTATTTCCTGATCGCCGATGCGACCGATGTCTTTGGGTTGTCCTGAACCAATGCGTCCAATTCATTGAGCATCGGCTCGAACTCCAGTTCGTTTGCCTCGCGGAGTTTGAACAGCTGCTTGAAGCGCTTCAGGACTCCCACAGCCGTGTACCATTCAGTGCCCGGCTTGTAATAGTTCCTGTCTTCGGTGATCGCCTTGACAACCTCGTCCGGAACCCGGATGTTGTTACGGTCCGACTTGACCCTGATAAGCCACTTGTCAGCCAACACCTTAAGGTCATCGCTATACTGAAGGAACTCAAGGTAGCTCAGTCCCATAAATTCCGCCAAGTCACTTTGTTCCAATCTATAGGAGGAAGATTTTTCCATTATGGCCGAGAACAGGATGACCTGGTCCGCCGTAAGGCCAAGCCTCTTCATAAGGTTGCGGATGTCAGTCACCGCCAATTTGATCCTGTCAGTCGTCAAAGACAAGGTCTCCTCACCGTCACTTCCCTTGACCTTGAGGGTAGTGATCACCGAATTCATAGATTGAATCAAAGTCTTGTGTCTCATAATCCATATATCTTTTTCAACGATGCAAAGATATCGCGGCACACTGCCAAAATACGGCAGTTTATTTCTGAATATTCAGGAATATGAAAAACCGGCCCGACTTGACAGCCAGACCGGTCAATAAATATATTCAAGATTTTCTATTCAGAAAGTTTGAACACGTCGAATGTTCCGGCCGTGCCATAGACAACATTTCCCGTGGCAGGGTCAACCGCCGCAGTGTCGGAAAGATAGAACGCCTTCTTCGCCGGATCATAGTAAGGCTGCGTCAGACCAGCGTTCTTGTACCAGTCATCGACATAGCTCATCCAAGCCGCGCTCCCCTCCTTGTGGTTCGAGCCACCGAACATACAGGCAAGGACACCACGGTCGGCGATGTTCCATTGGATCTTGTCGCTGCTGCCCGTCGTACCCATATACTGAAGAGGCACATAGACCTTGTTGGTCTCGGTATTCCAATAGAATATGTAATCCTGCACATCATAGCCGGCTCCCGAGTCGTGTCCCCAGCAGTCTGGGAGATAGCATTGAAGGACATTCTTGGCATAGTCACGCGCGTACATAACCTTGTCCTCCTGCTCTCCCCACCAGCCTTCCTCGATGGTGCCTTTACCATATTCATAGTAAGAGGTAGGATACTCGATCGTGGCGACGGCCCTTCCGTAGCCGAAAAGGGATGTGTAGTCAGAGATTGAGAGATTCAACTCGTACACCTCGTTGAAAGAAAGCTGTGACTTGTCGTATGTCACCACAAGGTTGCCAACCCTCTCCCCGTCCTTGATAGTCACTGTGGAAGGAACACTAAAGACGGAAGATCCCGTAGCGGAGACGTTGACGCTCACATCACCGTCCGTGCCAAGGCGGACAACCGGAATCTCGATCTCCGGATTGGAAGTGACGTTGAACGAGAACGCTTCCTGAAAGAAATAACACTCGGTACTTGAACCGGAAGTGTTGTCATCCTTCTTGCAGGCCGAGCAAAGAACAGCAAGAGCGGCAAGGGATGCGAATATTGTTTTTACTGATCTCATTGTTATCTTGATTTGTGGGTTCCGGTGAGGGAACCGTGACATTATTCAAACTTTTCAGTGTCAAAGAACTTGTGTCCCTCAACCTCGATAGCCTCGCCATAGTGGCTCGCGATCTCGTCGTTGGTACGAAGAGCGGTCGTGTAGGTGCTGTAAGTCGTGTAAGGATTGTTGAAATCGTAAACAGCCCTGTTACCGTTGAGTTCAGCGTTGTTGAAGCCAGGAGTCCAACCAGGATGGATTCTGTTCATATCAATGGCGTGGGCCGCCCTTTCAACGCTCGCTCCTGGATACCAGCGATGGCATCCGGTCTCAAGACGCTTGTTGTCGAAGTAATTGATACCCTCACCCCAGAACTCGATGCCTTTCTGGAACATAAGTTCCTCATAGACATCCTTCTTAGCGGTAGCCGTGCAGGTGTAGGTGCTGTTACGTGTCTTGATGAGGCCCTCAAGGGTGGCCTTGGCGGCCGCCACACCGGTGGTGTTCAACTCGGCCTCAGCCTTGATGAAGTACATCTCCTCCACACGCATAATCGGGAAGTCTGTCGCACCTCCGACCTCGTAGGTGTTGTAGTTACCCTCGTTAGGACGGAACTTAAGGTTGACATAAAGCCAAGGCCAAGCCTTGAAACCATAGCTCGTGTTGATGCGTGAGCGGACCCAAGCGGCTGAATAGCTGAACTGGTACTGTCCAGGGTCATCACTCCAGTCGGCCATCTCGGTGCTCTTGTTGTTGCCGGCTGTAGCCCACTTGTTGTTGATCAGGTTACCTGCGGCATCCTTCTCGATAAGATACTCAGCGCCAGGCTTCTGGTTCTTGGACTCGTAGAAGAACTCCGGTCCGAGCCAGGATTTCTTACGCCAGTCATTGTCGGAAAGCCTGTCGTAGGCGGCGCGGTCAAGAGCGCGTCCCACACGCCATCCATAGACAGAGAACGTGGTTTCGGTACCCATAATCATAGCATAGACGAAAGAGCCGTCTGTGGCGGCTGTCGTGTTGTTTGGATCAATGTGGGTGGCGAGCATCCAGGAGTTCTGGGAGTTACGGTTGTTGAAACCTGTCTTCGGGTCAGTCCACTGAGCCTCGGTGAGAGGGGTACAGCCTGACTGGGCGATAGCCTTGTCGGCATATTCACCGGCCTGCTTCCAGTATCCAGCCTTGGATGTGTACTTCGCGGCTCGCTCGGTGCGTGACGCCAAATTTGTGTAGGCACGGGCGAAAAGGCCATAGACAACAGCGAGGTTAGGCTCAACCTTGTCTTTGCGGGTATAGCCGGTGAGATATTTCTCAGCCTCTGCAAGGTCAGAGAGGATCAGGTCATAGACCTCGTCAACAGTCGCGCGTGGATTGTTGGAGGCTTCCTGGGTCGTGGTCTTGTCGGTCACGATCGGAACGCCGAGGTTGCTGAGATCGCTCTTTGGGTCCACGTATGTGTACCTTGAGTCAAGAGGTTTCTTGTACTCCATAATCTGCACGAGATCCATATAGTACAACGCCCTGTAGGCATAGCATATTCCCAGATCCACAAGCATTTCCTCTGTGGCGGTCCCGGTGTCGATCATTCCGATCACATCGTTTACGGTCTTGATGTAGGCGTAATAGAGGTATGTCGGGTAGATGCCACGGTTGGATCCGACAGCGGAGATCGCACCCTGGGTCCAGGCTCCCATCGTGTTGAAGCCGTTGTAGCCAGGGCAGACCATCATTGTGGTGGAGTGCTCAAGCTGGACACGCATACTTCCGTAGGAGATGGTCTCGATGCCACCGTCTTCGTTCTTGTAGCCCACCATATTGGTGTAGATGGAATTGACCATACCGTCAAGGGCGGAAGCGGACTGACCGATCTGATC
The DNA here is from genome assembly GCA_963660255.1 of Bacteroidaceae bacterium. Taxonomy (GTDB): domain Bacteria; phylum Bacteroidota; class Bacteroidia; order Bacteroidales; family UBA932; genus Cryptobacteroides. Next base: position 6,551 of record CAVKYA010000072.1, read on the forward strand.
TGAGATCACTGACTCGGTAGGCAGTACCTCCTTCATACAGGAAGTGAGGCAAAACAATGCCGCAGCGGCCGAAGCCAACGCTATATTGATTTTCATATCGTCTTTGTTATTAGAAAGTTAAGGTAATACCGCCAGACAAAGTGCGGATTGGGGAATAAAGCTCGGAGTTGGTGTAGCCACCGATCGCGTAACGAGGGTCAAATCCTCTTCTGGCCGAGATGAAGCCGAGGTTCTCTCCGGAGAAGTAAACCCTCACGGAAGCCACGTTGAACTTCTGGGTAAGCTTAGCCGGAAGCGTGTAGCCGAAGTTCACGTTCTGGAGGCTGAGGTAGCTCGTGCTTGTGAGGAACCTGTCAGACCGTGGAGACTGACCATAGGTGTTGGAATAGCGGAGAGCCGGAATGTCCGAATGATTGCTCTCGGTCCAAGCGTTCAGCATATCCTTGTGCCAGGTCGTTCCGGTCTGTCCACCGGAATGCATAAGAACCTGATAAACATAGTCGTAACCCTTTCCGCCAAGCTGGAACGTAGTCTGGACGGAGAAGTCGAAGTTCTTGTACCGGAACGATGTGGAGAGACCTCCCTGGAATTTAGGGAGAGCGTCGCCGCAAAGATATTCAGTGGCATCGCTCGCGTTCTTGGTCGTCTCTCTGGTGACCACGCCTGTGGCCTCGTCGGTGACATCCTTGTAGAACAACGCCTCACCGGTCTCGGAATCAACACCGGCGTACTTAGGAAGGTACCAAGTGTAGAGGGAAAGACCCTCGGCCACGAAGTACTTGTACTTGGAGACGAATGAAGGATCCTCGTTCACGTAGCCGTTGCAGCCCTCGATCTCAGTGGTCTTGATCTCATCCGGCAGGGAGAGAACCTTGTTCTTGATGTGTGAGATGTTGAAGTCCACGCTCCAGTTGATGTCCTTTGTCCGGATGATGTCGGCGCTGAGGACGAGCTCCAGACCAGAGTTGCGCATATCACCCATATTCAGACAGTAGCTGGTGTAGCCGACTGACGGAGGGGTGCTGAGAGTGAACAGCATATCCGTGGTCTTACGGTAGAAGTAGTCAAGGCTACCGCTGAGACGGCCTTTCCAAAGACTGAACTCCAGTCCGGTGTTGATGTTCGTGTTGGTCTCCCAGGTTATGTCCTTGGTACCCTTCTGAAGCCACTGGTAAGCCACGGAATTGTTGTTGTTCACGATCGTGTAGTTGTCAGCGTAGAGGAAATTGCCGATGTTGTCATTACCCTGGCTGCCAATGGAAGCCTTGACTTTGAGCTCATCGACCCAATCGACATCGAAGAAGTCCTCCTTGGAAAGAATCCAGGCGGCTCCGGCTGACCAGAAGTTACCCCAACGGTAATCCTTGTGGAAGCGTGAGGACGCGTCGCGGCGGAATGAAAGCGAGCCGAAATACTTGTTGCCGTAGCTGTACATTCCACGCAGGAAATATCCTTCGTTGTTGTAAGCGTTTGAATATGAGTACGGATCCCCGTTCTTGTTCAGCATCTGCGAGAGCTCGGTGGCCCCGTCAATGCCAAAGTTGTAGCCGGACGCTCCGAGATATTCATAGAGGTAATTGTAATATTCATGACCGAGCATCACGCTGATGTCGTGAGTATTGTTGATCACCTTATGGTAGTTGAGGAGCTGCTGGGCGTTGTAAGTGAACGTGCGGGAAGATGACTTCGACAGGTAACCGTTGTTGGATCCAGACGTGTACTTGTCGGTGTAAGGATCTTCCGTGTAAAGCCCCCTGCGGTCATAGTCGTAGGCGTTGCCGTTGATTGTGAGAGTGAGGTCTGGGAAGAGTTTGATGTCAGCGTAGCCGCTTGCGATGAAAGAGTTTCCGGTGGTCTTTGAGACGCGGTATTTGTTCGCGAATATGGCGTTGCCGCCGGTGCCGCCGGCGCGGCTGAGGTCTCCCAGCTGGCTGTTGGCGAAATCATAGACCTGACGGCCTGTGTTGTCGGTCATGATGTTGCCGTTGGCGTCGCGGATATAGACCGGATAGATAGGAGCCTGGGTCTTGATGATACTCCAGATGGTTCCGGTACCGATGGTACCTTCTGATGTCTGGGCATATTCATACTTGGTGTAGTTGAAGTTTCCTCCGATCTTCAACCACTTCTTAGCCTGATAGTCAGCCTTCAGACGGGCGGTCAGACGGGTCTGTGAGGAACCTTCCTGAATACCTTCCTGATCGAGATAGCCGAGTGATCCGTAGATGTTCATCTTTTCAGAACGTCCGGATGCGCTGAGGTTGTACTCCTGACGGAAACCTGACTGAAGTCCTTCCTTCTCCCAATCATCGGCCTGGATCCAGTAGGTCTTTCCGTTGAAATTATGGAACGCGCCCTCGACAACGTCAGGGTTCATCCTGCCACCAGCAAGGATGAAGTCCTGCCCGGTCGGCACGGTGTAAGGCACGTAGCCTGGACCGATACCGGAATCGAAAAGGCCGGCGTTGGCCTTCTTGTGAGCGGACTCGGCTGTCGCCCCTTCTTCCTTGACATAGGTATTGTAAAGCATGTTATAATATGTCTCGAAGAACTCCTGTGCATTTGTCGTCTTGTAGTTCCTGAGTCCTTTCTGGTTCACACCCCACTTGGCGTCGAAGGTGATCTTGGCGTCAGAGGAGGTCGCGCGCTTGGTCGTGATCATGATCACACCGTTGGCTCCACGGGCTCCGTAAAGGGCGTTGGAGGCGGCATCCTTAAGGACGGTCATGGTCTCGATGTCGTTGGTGTTGATAAGGCTCAGGTCTCCGTCGAACGGCATGCCATCGACAACAATCAAAGGCTCCGTGCCTGACGAGATGGAGCTGACACCACGGATCGTGATGCTTGGAGAGGAACCAAGCTGTGATGACGAATTATTGATCTGAAGACCGGCCACACGTCCGGCAAGGGCCGACGCGGCGTTGGTCACCTGAACCTTAGCGAGTTCTTCGGACTTCATCGTCCCTGCGGAACCGGTAAAGGCTTCCTTCTTCATCTGACCGAACGCAACGACCACCACATCATCGAGAAGTTCAGTGTTTTCATCAAGAATAATGGTAAGCTGGGTCCTGCCTTCAATGTTCACAATCTTTGTCGTGTAACCGATACAGGAAACTTGGATGGATGCGGTGGCCGGTACATTCAAGGTGAACGAGCCATCAATGTCACTTACTGTTCCATTGGTGGCCTTTCCTACTTGAAAGATGCCTGCACCGATGAGGGGCTGATTGGAAGAATCGACAACCACGCCCTTGACTGTTGTCTGTGCCAACGCATTGACTGCGAACAGCAACGAGACGAGCAAGAAAAAGACTTTCTTCATCTGTGTGAATTGAGTTGAATTAAACAATATGTATAATTAGTGTTATTAATACGTTTTTACGGGATGCAAAGATAG
>CAVKYA010000073.1:0-4406 GCA_963660255.1 Bacteroidaceae bacterium
ATAAGAACAACACGGAAGAACCGATCAACATGAACCGCAGGGTGTTGCTTTTCTATGAGTGTGCGTTCAACGACATCGGATCGTATATGAGTGCGAATATGGAAGACCCCGATAAAGGACTTCCGGCAGGTTACATCCCAAGCAAGTCCGAAGATGTTCTTCTGGTATATTCAAGGACATCCAAGGGAAGGTACGACTATACTCCGGTCAAGTCCTATCTCAGGCGCATCTACAAGTCGCGAAAGGGCAAGATGGTCTCTGATACCATCAAAGTGTTTGACAGTGAGACAATAGCGGCTTCGACGTCAACCTTAAGGAATGTGCTGACCTTTGTCAAGGATGAGTTCCCGGCCAAAGGCTACGGAATGGTGTTCTCCTCGCACGGTTCGGGATGGCTTCCGGCGGGCTACTACTACAGCCCTTCCAAATTCGAGGCTGACCACAAGGATGAACTTTCCGCCCAGAAAGGACATATCACCACCCAAAGCATTGAATATCCGAGGCTACCTGTTCCGGAAGGAGATCTGGCGGACACTGATCCGTTCTATGGAAGGATGAGGTCGCTCGGGCAGGATTTCATAAATGGAAGCTACTACGGACACGAGATGACCATCAGCGAGTTCGCCGACGCGATTCCGTACCATCTGGACTATCTTCTTTTCGATATGTGCTTCACCGGAGGCGTGGAAGTGGCATACGGACTGAAGGACAAGGCTGATTACCTTGGCCTCTCCCCAGCGGAGGTGATCGGAGGGGGAATGTTTGACTACACGAAGATCTCTGCCTTTCTGCTTGACAGGGAAACGCCCGACCTTGAGGGACTTTTCCAGAATGCCTTCGAACTGTACGACAACCAAAAAGGTGAATACAGATCAGCGACGGTCAACCTTGTGCGCACCGACGGACTGGACAATCTGGCGAGCGTCTGCTCAAGGCTGTTCAATGAATATGCCGACACACTGTCGAATGCCCCTGTCAACCTGATCCAAGGCTATTTCAGGAACGGCAGGCACTATTACTACGACCTTGAGGACACGTTCAAGAAGTGCGCGTCCTCGCAAGAGGATCTGAAATCGCTCAGCGAGGCCATTGACCGTTGTGTAGTGTACAGGAACGCTACCCCGACGTTCCTGAACCGGTTCGACATCACGGATTATTCCGGATTCAGCACTTACCTTCCTTGCGCCGGGACTCCGCTTCTTGACCTCTACTATAAGAAGGAGCCGTGGAACAAGGCCACCGGACTTGTAAAGTAACCAAAATATTCCTATCTTTGCCGCGCAATTACAAAGCGCACGCGCTTTTGGTGCAATGGGGTTCCGGGCGGTCCGGAACTGAGTAACACATTTTAAACAACAAAACAATGAAGCATTTTGAGCTTAACGGCAAAGTCCGCGAGGTCGGCAACAAGGCCGTGATCAAAGCGTTCCGTAAGCAGGGTCTCGTTCCTTGCAACCTCTACGGACCAGGTCTGGAGAATGTTCTCTTCACAGTCACAGAAAGAGATCTTATGGGAATCACCCACACTCCGGCGTCATTCATCATCGACATCAAACTTGACAACGGCAAGGCCTATACGGCTGTCGTTCACGAGCTTCAGTACCATCCTGTAAAGGACAACTGCCTGCACGCCGACTTCCTCGCCGTCACTGAGGACAAGCCTGTAACCATCAAGGTTCCTGTTGTAGTGAGCGGTCACCCTGTCGGAGTACAGAGAGGTGGTAAGTTCGTTCTCGTCAGCAGAGAGGTACGCATCAGCGCCCTTATGAACGATCTTCCTGACACGATCAACCTCGACGTCACCAAACTCGACATCGAGAAGCGCATCGTCGCCGGCGACATCAAGGTCGAGAACGTGAGCGTTGTCACCCCTAAGTCAACCATCATCTGCGCCGTGAAGTCAACACGTCAGCTCGCCGCACAGCTCGCACACGAGGAGAAGATGGAAGGCGCCGAGGAGCACGAGACTGAAGAAACTGCTGAGCCGGCTGCTGAATAAGCGCCGCCCCACCTCAGAAGAAGACACTGGAATGAACTACCTTGTCGCAGGATTGGGAAACATCGGCGCGGAGTACGCTTCTACCAGACACAATATGGGGTTTATGGTGTTGGATGCCTGGGCTCAGGCATCCAATACTGTTTTCAGGACGGAACGTTACGGGGACGTGGCCGAGATTTCATTCAAGGGACGGAAGTTCTACCTTTTGAAGCCTTCCACCTATATGAATCTCAGCGGTAACGCTGTCCGTTACTGGATGGACAGACTGAAACTTCCGCTTGAGAACCTCATCGTTATCTGTGACGACCTGAACCTTCCGTTCGGGACGGTCAGGATGCGCAAGAATGGAAGCGACGGCGGACATAACGGGCTGAAGGACATTCAGGCCAGGCTGGAGACAACGCAATGGGCCAGGATAAGAATCGGAATCGGCAACAATTTCTCACGTGGAGCCCAGGTTGACTATGTGATCGGACAACTTGCCGATGAGGAAAAGGCCGCTGTTCCGGGAATATGTGAAAGAGTCATCGAAGGAATCAAAAACTTCGCGACCATAGGACCGGACAGAGCGATGAATCTGCTTAACGTCAAGCCTAAAAAAGAAGGGAATGAGGGCTGAAACAGCGGAAATTCCAGTATTTTTTGCCGGAAATATTTGTTAATTTCATTTTTTTACATAACTTGCACGCTGTTAAGAGATACAAAGCCGAATTTAATAACATTACATAGTTCAACTATTCACAAAAATTTTAAAAATGGAAAATCTTGTCGCTAAAATCAAGGAAGAGCTCAATGTTTTCGTAGAGAACGCCGACGCTCAGGTAGAAAAGGGTAACAAGGCCGCAGGCGCACGCGCACGCAAGGCCGCTCTCGAACTTATGAAGGATCTTAAGGAATTCAGAAAGGTTTCTGTTGAAGAGTCCAAGAAGTAAGGAGACACAACATACCTAAAAAGAGAGGCGAAGCTGAACGCTCCGCCTCTCTTTTTTATTGTAAGCTATCCATTAATAACTCTGTGCGATGGCAATGAAATCATCCGCTTTGAGAGCGGCGCCACCGATGAGTCCACCGTCGATGTCCTTCTGGGCGAAGAGCTCCTTGGCGTTGGATGGCTTGCAGCTTCCGCCGTAGAGGATTGTGGTGTCCTCGGCGACAGTCTCACCGAACTTCTCGGCGAGCACCTTGCGGATGCAGGCGTGGATCTCCTCAGCCTGCTCTGCGGTAGCGGTCTTGCCGGTACCGATGGCCCAAACAGGCTCGTAAGCCACGATGATCTTGGCCATATCCTCGGCTGTGAAGTTGTAGAGCACGCTCTTGATCTGCTCGGTAACGACATCGAAATGCTTTCCGGCTTCTCTCTGATCAAGGTTCTCACCTACGCAAAGGATCACGCCAAGACCGGCGGCAAGGGCGAGTTTGGTCTTCTCGACGAGCTTCTCATCAGTCTCGCCGTAATACTGCCTTCTCTCTGAGTGTCCGAGGATGGTCCACTGGCAGCCTACGGATGTAAGCATATTCACAGCGACCTCACCTGTGTAGGCACCCTTCTCGTGATCAGCGCAGTTCTGGGCTGAAAGCTCAACCTTGGAGCCCTTGAGAGCCTCGGCTACAGATGCGAGGTGTGTGAAAGGAGGGGCAACGATAAGTCCTACATTCTCTGGAGTCTCAACTGACTTGGCGGCCACAGCCTTCGCAAGTTCAACGCCTTCCTGGAGAGTTGTGTTCATCTTCCAGTTTCCGGCAACGATTTTCTTTCTCATATTCGTTTATTTTTAAACTGTTAATTTCGTTTTCAGCCTGCAAATTTACATTATTTTTGCCTAACTTTGCATAAATATGGCGCGAAAATAAGGCAAGGCACGAAATCACGCCGCTAAATGAATATAAAAACACAACATACAATGAAGAATTTCGTAGAGGAACTCAAATGGAGAGGAATGATCCAGGACATTATGCCTGGCACAGAGGAAAAACTTATGGAAGGCCCTCAGGCGGCATACGTGGGAATCGATCCGACCGCTGACTCCCTGCACATCGGCCACCTTGTCAGCATTATGATCTTGAAGCACTTCCAGCAGTGCGGCCATAAGCCTATCGCCTTGATAGGAGGCGCGACCGGAATGATCGGTGACCCGTCGATGAAGTCTCAGGAGAGGAACCTTCTGGACGAGGAGACCCTCAAGCACAACATCGCCGGCATCAAAAAGCAGCTGTCAAGGATCCTGGACTTCGACTCCGACGCCCCTAACAAGGCCGAGCTCGTGAACAACTACGACTGGATGAAGAACTACTCTTTCCTGAACTTCATCCGTGACGTGGGCAAGCACATCACAGTCAACTATATGATGGCCAAGGACTCGGTGAAGAAGCGTCTTTCCAGCGAGTCCCGCGAGGGAATGTCATTCAC
>CAVKYA010000073.1:4899-9872 GCA_963660255.1 Bacteroidaceae bacterium
GAGCTGAGGAAACTGGACGAGAAGACGTTCCTCGCCGTGTTCAGCGGTGTGCCGACCTTTGATATTCAGAAATCAGACCTCCCTTGCAACATCCTTGACTTCCTTGCGGTGAAGACCCAGGTGTTCTCATCCAAGGGTGAGGCCAGGAAGATGGTTCAGGGCAATGGCGTGAGCATCAACAAGGACAAAGTGGCCGACATCGAGTACGAGGTTTCCGAGAAGGACATCGTGGACGGGAAATACATCCTCGCCCAGAAAGGCAAGAAGAACTACTTCATCATAAACGTTCTTTAATATGGAGAAGCCGGCAAGCACAAGACAGCTCAAGGTCGCCCGTGAGATCCAGAAGGATCTGGCGGAGATCATACGCGGCAAGGGGATGGCCGTGTTCGGGGGCGCGATGGTGACGGTGAGCGAGGTCAGGGTAAGTCCCGACCTCTCTCTCGCCAAGACCTACGTCAGCATATTCCCATCCGCAAAGGCTGAGGAAGTGATGAAACTTCTGAATGACAATGTCAAGGCTCTACGTGGAGAGCTCGGCCATTTGGTAGCCAAGCAGCTCCGCATCGTGCCTGAGATTGTTTTTTATCTTGACACCTCATTGGACTACGCCGAACACATCGACGAACTTCTGAAGAAATAAGCCTCTCGGGAATATTCACGGACAGGAGGGAAGGAATGATCTGGAACATTACCCCGGAGGGTCTATATTCGGCAGGCAGCTTGGTCTTCATCACGGCCGGGTTGTTTTGTGCGTACATCAGATGGAACCATATGTGCAGACCATTCTGCGAGAATCCTGACTACTTCTATCCGGCCAGGAAACTTGTGACACTGTTCTTCGCGTCCATCATACTGACATTCCCATACGTGCTCGCCCCGATGGATCCAGCGGTCTGGATCTACATCAGATCCTTCTGCATTATTTACTATCCTGTCTGCCTGACCGTGATGATAATGAAGTATTTCCGTCTGCATCGCCGGAAGGATGACAAGAGACTCCGGAAAGCCTATCTTGCGTCACCGTTCGTTATGCTGCTCTTTTTGCTGATCCCTTTGCTTGCCGGATACGGTGACTGGATGGTAAGCCACCAAAAAGCGATCCTCTACACGGTCGGGGCGATCAGCCTCGTCTCCACAATGGGTACGGCCAAGGCGTTGGGAAACCTGAAAAAGGAGATGGAGAGAAGCAACACGGAGAACTACTCCAACAATGAGGACTTTCCCTACAAATTCGCGGCGCAGATACTCTACGCTCCCCTGCTGTGGATTCTCATTATGTGGACAATCTTCATTACAGGCAACCGATGGGTAAAATTCGCCGCCGACATCTTCACATCCTGCTGGATGGTCTATTTTCTCGGAATCATACTTCACCCTCAACGAGTCCTGCGTCCATCCGAAATAGATGACGAGATGGAAAAGTTAGAGGACCGCAAACAACGTGAGATGCAGGAAATAGACACAACCGAAAATGAGGACATCCTGAATGAAGATGACGGCACACCGATGGATGTGATCAAGGATGAGGTCCTAGCCGTGATCCTCCGGCGTTTCAGAGAACCGCATCTGCTCAAGACGGAAGTGCTGATGGATCTTGGCAACGGAAAGAGGAACCGGGCCAGCAAGTTCATCTCCTCGATCGGCTACTACAACCTCGTCAATATGTTCAGGCTTGAATATGCCAGACTCTACAAGGAAGCGCACCCTAACGCGAAGCAGGAGGAGATAGCCCTTGAGTCAGGTTTCGCCTCAAGAACCGCCTACTACAAGGCCAAGAGGAACGTTGAGAGGATCGACACGACACTCACACAGGGTATCGTGTTGACTAAAGCGGAAGATCAACTCTGACAAGACCTTACGCTCGAACCTCACGCCAAAGGAACAGCTACCTCCACGTCAGAGGAACACGAATTTTGGTCAAAATCACGTCAAAGGAGCAAAAGGACAATCCCACAATTAGGCTGTGAAAGCCTTTATGCCTATTTTTGCAACGTCTGAATTAATGACAGATGTACGCTCATTGTGTGTTCAAAGACAAACATACTCTAACCAAACCATATATTATGGACACAATGACCGGCGACATAAGACACCTCCCTACCGGCGCGGACGAGGCATAGCCGAATGAGTCAGCGACAAAAAAGGGAATCGAGATGTCGATGTCCGTTTGATAATAACCTGCGTCCGTACCGATTCACTGGCACGGACGTTTTTTTTGCGCATTGATTCCGTGCACGTTACCGGATTTTGTCAATCATTGACCGGATTTTTCTAGATTATAATAAAGGAACAGACTATCTTTGGACTATGAAATCCGCATAGGACTACACTGGAATTAATAACAACACATAAAAGAATGAGAAAAAGCCTTATCGCAACATTCGCTCTTCTGCCGCTCGTCTTCGGATGCGGTGGAAAGGAATCTATGTCCGACCTGACGGACAGGGTCTTCAAAGTCGCCGAAGAACAGTACCTCGCTATGGAGGAGAGACTGACCGGGGACACTATGCCGAGGAGTTTCTCCAACGAGGGAGAATTCATCGCATCCAACATCAAATGGTGGTGCAGCGGATTCTACCCGGGAACACTCTGGTACATCTATGAATATTCCGGCGATCCACAGTTCAAGAGCCTCGCCAGAAAGAACACCCTCAAGCTTGACACGCTCAAGACGATGAAAGGAACCGACCACGACCTTGGTTTCCAGATGAACTGCAGCTACGGCAACGCCTACAGGATCACCGGGGACAAGGAATATCTGGAACCGATCCTGACCTCGGCCAAGACCCTGGCCAAGAGGTTCTCGCCAGTGACGGGTGTTATAAGAAGCTGGGATTTCGTACGCAAGGGAAGGGATTGGAAATACCCTGTGATCATCGACAATATGATGAACCTTGAGCATCTCTGCAACGCCGGGAGCATATTCAATGATGACTCGCTGAAAGTGGTGGCTGTGACACACGCCAACACAACTATGTGCAACCACTTCCGTCCGGACTACACAAGCTGGCACCTTGTGGACTATGACCCGGAGACAGGTGAGGTAAGGAAAAAGGAGACGGTGCAGGGCTTCAGCGATGACTCAGCCTGGGCGAGAGGTCAGGCCTGGGCGCTGTACGGATTCACGATGATGTTCCGTGAAAGCGGCCACGACAGTTACCTCACACAGGCAAGGAACGTCGCTGATATGCTGCTCTCAAGGCTCCCTGAGGACGGTGTTCCATACTGGGATTTTGATTCGGACAAGATTCCGAACGATTTGAGGGACGCTTCCGCGGCGGCGATTATGGCGTCAGCGTTCGTGCAGCTTAGCACATTGACTGACGACGAGGCCAGCAACGCCAAATACCTCGCTATGGCAGAGAAGCAGCTGCGCACCCTTGCCGGGCCGGAATACCTGGCGGAGCCGGGAACAAACGGGAACTTCATCCTGAAGCATTGCGTCGGCTCGCTGCCTGACAACTCCGAAGTGGATGTTCCGCTCACCTACGCCGACTACTATTTCCTTGAGGCTTTGCTCAAGTACAAAAGCATCACAGACAAATAACTACTAATAACACATAAAACAAAACGAAATGGCAAGAAAACTTACATCATTTCTGTCCACGGCACTGACGTTGGTCGCCAGCCTTCTTCTAAGCTGGAGTCCGATGTACGCCGCCGGCCCGGAAAAAATCACGGGAAAAGTCACCGATGCGTCAGGGCAACCTTTGGCTGGAGTTGTCGTGATGGTGTCAGGAGACAAGACCTCCGGCACCTCGACCGACATCGATGGAAACTACGCTATCAATGTGACAGGCAACGGCTCTGAACTGGAATATTCCTGTATGGGCTATGTCACTGTCAATGAGAAGATCAACGGCAGAAGCGTGATCAATGTCTCTCTGTCCGAAGACAATGAGCTTCTGGACGAGGTCGTTGTAGTCGGCTACGGAGTCCAGAAGAAGGTGAACCTCACCGGATCTGTCGCCTCTATCGACTTCGCGAAGAAAAGCGAGGGACGTGTCATCGTCAGCACCTCGGCCGCTTTGGCCGGTCTCGCCGCCGGTATGAACGTCACACAGTCATCCGGACAGCCAGGAAGCAACGGAGCCACGATCCGGATCCGTGGTATCGGCTCGTTCACATCGTCCTCAAGCTCACCGCTTGTCCTTGTCGATGGAATCGAATGGAATATGGACAACATCAACCCGAATGACATCGCGTCCATCTCCGTGCTCAAGGACGCGGCATCCACCGCGATCTACGGTACACGAGCCGCAAACGGTGTCATCCTCATCACCACCAAGTCAGGATCAGCCGACAAGCCACAGATCAGCTACTCCTACAAGGGTATCGTCCAGATGCCTTACAACGAGCTCCACTTCGTGTCCGACTATGCAAGACATATGGAACTCATCAACGAATCCTGCGACAACGTCAACACCAGCAGGGTCTTCTCCCAGAGCAACATTGATCTCTGGAGAGAGAAGGCCCTCGATCCTTACGGCTTGAATGACGCGGGCGTGCCGAACTATGCGGCCTACCCGAACACCGACTGGTTTGACGAGATCTTCCAGACAGGATATTCACAGGAGCACAATCTTTCGGTTTCGGGCGGCTCAAAGAAGGTAAAATACCTTATCTCAGCAGGTTATCTTGACAACCAAGGTGTTATGGGACGGTTCGGAATCAATTCCTCCACCCAGAAGGCCAACTTCAGGACAAACCTTGAGGCTGACGTGACCGACTGGTTCACGATCGGTACCAGAATTTTCGGCCAAAGGCAGAACTACGGTCTCGCCAACATCTCCAACGCGTTCAACTCTCTCTACCAGACCACTCCTGGTGTCTATCCCGGCGACGTGAACGCCTGGGGAAGGCCGGCCCTCAATGCGGAGGAATCCTCCAACGCCAACAACATCTTCGGAATGATGTACGGCTCAGGTGGTTACAATGTCACTTCCAGAGTCAACGGAACACTCTACGGC
>CAVKYA010000074.1:0-3028 GCA_963660255.1 Bacteroidaceae bacterium
GTTTTTGCCTCAATTTTCACCGATGCTGACATATTCAATAATTAATTATCGAAAATCGAAAATAATATTTGGAATAACGAATATTTTGGCGTAAGTTTGCTGTATTGAAAATTGAAAAATATGCCAATAATAGTAAATGTCGATGTGATGCTGGCGAAGAGGAAGATGTCTTCCGCGGCGCTCGCCGAGAAGGTAGGGATTACTCCGGCGAATCTTTCCATTCTGAAGACAGGAAAAGCCAAGGCCGTGCGTTTCTCTACCTTGGAGGCTGTCTGCAGGGCTTTGGAGTGCCAGCCCGGAGATATTCTTGAATATATTGATGAATAGTAATAATCCTAAAGATAGATTAGTATGAAAAGATTTTTGATTTTCGTTTCGGCGCTTGTGCTGTCCGCTTCGGCGTTCCTCGCGCAGGCGCAGATCCAGCAGCTTCCGAACGACCCTGCGGTCAAGGTAGGCAAGCTGGAGAACGGTCTGACCTATTACATCAGACACAATGACAAGCCGGCTGGCAGGGCTGAGTTCTATCTCGCCACCAATGTCGGAGCTATTCAGGAGACCCCTGACCAGGACGGTCTCGCGCATTTCCTTGAGCATATGTGCTTCAACGGCACGAAGAACTTCCCGGAGAAGGGCATCCTTAACTGGCTTCAGAGCATCGGAGCGTCTTTCGGAGGTAATGTGAACGCCGCCACGGGCATTGACCAGACCACCTATATGCTCAATAATATTCCTTTGGTAAGGGAATCTGTTGTGGACACCTGCCTTCTGATTCTGCACGACTATTCGCATTTCGTGACGAACGATCCTGTCGAGATCGACAAGGAGCGTCCGGTGATCATCGAGGAGAGACGTTCCCGCAGGAACGCCGGCTGGAGGACTTTCGAGAAGTCTCTTCCATACCTTTATGGTGACACCAAGTACGCCACTTGCACCCTGATTGGAAGCAAAGAGAATCTTGAGACATTCAAGCCAGAGAGTCTTGTGAACTTCTACCAGACGTGGTATCGTCCTGATATGCAGGCGGTCATAGTTGTGGGCGATGTTGATGTGGACGCTGTCGAGGGAAAGATCAAGTCGATATTCGCAGACATTCCTGCCGCCGTCAACCCTAAGGCCAAGGAGAAGATCCAGTTCAAGGAGTTCACCGAGCCGCGTGTGGCTGTGCTCACAGACCCTGAGACCACTATGACATCCATCGAGATGGTGTGGGAGAGCGAGGCTCGTGATGAGGCTCTCAATTCAACCACCGCTGGTCTGATGGTTGATTTGATCGAGGACGTTGTCCATTCCGTGATGGCCGAGCGATTCAATGACATCACTTCAAAGGCGGACGCTCCTTTCCTTTACGCCAGCTTTGGAGTCGGTAAACTCTGCGAGGCGATAGAGGGCAATGATGGCAGCGTGGGACTCAAGGAAGACAATATTCTTGGAGGTTTCAAGGCGTTTGTCACTGAAATTGAAAGGATGAAGAGATACGGCTTCACCGAAGGTGAGGTGTCAAGGGCCAAGGCCGACATCATCGCCGCTTACGAGAAGGCCGCGAACGGAGCTGACACCAGAAAGAACAGCGAGTTCGTCAATCCGTTGATCAATCATTTCTTCGACAACTATGCCTATATGGAGCCTAAAGCCAAGCTAGAACTTGTGCAGGCTATCTTCGGCCAGCTTAACGCTCAGGTACTGAATCAGGTTGTCGCCCAGGCATTTGCCAACGAGAACAGCCTTGTGGTTCTTTACAACGGTCCGGAGAAGGAAGGCATCGCCACTCCTACGGCTGAGCAACTGCTTCAGGTTATTGAGGAAGTCAAGAAGTCCGAAATCGAGGCTCCTGTCGAGGAGACATCCAACGAGCCGTTGATGGATCCGGCCGCTTTGAAGGGCGGAAAGGTGAAGAAGACTTCCACGACCATCTATGGCGCCACAGAGTGGATCCTTTCCAACGGAGCCAAAGTTGTTGTCCTTCCTACTGATCATAAGAAAGACCAGATACTCTTCTCATTCTACAAGTGTGGTGGAGAAAGCCTGATTCCTACCGAGGATCTGCCTTCATTTGACGGCACAATCTACGAAGTCTTTCAGGGTGCTCAGGGCTTGTCCAAGTTCAAGGCCACGGAACTGAACAAGATGCTTTCCGGAAAGATGGTAAGCGTAAGGCCGTTTGTGGATGACCTCTACAATGGAATTTCCGGCAACTCTTCCGTCAAGGATCTTGAGACCGCTTTCCAACTGCTCTACCTTGAGTTTATGGATCCAAGGTTTGATCAGGAGGAATATGACAAGGCTATGGCCCAGATCAAGGCCGTGCTCCCTAACCTCGTGAACACTCCTAACTTCGCTTTCCAGAAGCGGTTCAACAAGGTCCTCTATAACGACAACCCAAGAAACGAGGTGCTTTCGATGGAGAAACTTGAGAAGGCTAACCTTCAGACCATCGAGAAGAACTACCGGAAACTCTTCGCTGATGCCGCCGGTGCGGTGATGGTGATTGTCGGTGATGTCAATATTGACACTCTCAAACCTCTGGTGGAGAAATATATAGGCTCTCTTCCAAAGGGCAAGAAGGCTGCCAAGTGGGCTGATGTACAGCCACAGCTCGTCAAGGGCAAGGTCGTTGATGTCTTCGACCAGAAGATGGAGACTCCGCTTACCACCGTACTTCAGGTCTATAGCGACTACCGTCCGTTCTCCGTAAAGGATCAGACACTTGCCAACGCTGTCAGCTATATTCTCGACCAGATTTACACCGACACTCTCCGTGAGGATGAGGGCGGTACCTACGGTGCCTCGACAGTTGCTGACGCCCGCAAAGAACCTAACGGCAGGTATCTCCTTCAGGTTTACTTCAACTGCAAGCCGGCTCTTGCCGAGAAGCTCAGGACTCTGGCTCAGGACGGATTCAGGAAACTCGCCGAGGAAGGTCCTACCGATGAGCAGTTCACAAGAACAGTTGAGCACTTCAAAAAGAATGTCCCTGAGAGCCGGATCAACAACTCCTACTGGCTGTCTGACCTGCTTCGCTACTTCC
>CAVKYA010000074.1:3473-7105 GCA_963660255.1 Bacteroidaceae bacterium
CATTGGAACTGAATATGATGAAGGTCTTAGGCGTGTCGGCGCTGACCTGCTTGTCTAATGAATATCTTTCCTTGAGAGCCTCGAACTTTCTCTTGCCCTCGTCCCAGGTCTGGAAGTCCTTGCCCTTTCTGTCGTACCAACCTTTCTCTGTTCCGATAAGGTTGTTGAAGCTGCCTTCGTGGCCGACTCCAGGCTCGGAGGAGATGACCGGATAGACAAGAATAGAGAAATCAGGCCTTGTCTCGGCATCGATGTACTGGGTGGATGCAGTGGCCGCGAGATGTCCACCGGCCGAGAAACCCATAATACCGATCTGCTTGACACCCCATTCCGGAGCGTAATGACGGCAGTAGCGGAATACGTTCTGCACATCGTTCAGAGGTACGTTCCAATGACCGAACGGCAGTCTGTATTTAAGCACAGCCGCGCTGATTCCCTGACTGTTGAGCCATTCTGCGGCATATTGCCCTTCGTGCACGTAGGCTGTGAACCAGTAGGCGCCGCCAGGACAGATGATGACCATTTTCCCGTTAGGGTTCTTGGCGAGATAAAGCTCGAACCTCGCGCTGTCTCCGGTAAATTTCAGATTCATATCCTTGGTCAGTTCCTCCGGCTTAGTGCAGCCGTTGGACTCGCCGGGACCGAGCGTGATGCCTTCGATGCCCTTATCTACATTCTGGCCTTCCGGGTACAGATAGACAACCTTGTCAGGCTTGCGTGTGAACTGCTCACGGGCGACTTTCGGCAACTCTTTCTTGCCGTTCACGCTTTCAAGCTGCTGACCAAGCCATCTTTCCAAAGCTGCCGAGAACTCCGGCCGACAGGAACCGAGCCTGTCCTTGCAGACTTTCGGATCAAGGCCGATGCTGAGGTCGGTGAATCCCCAGCCGTGACCCCCTTGAGGATAGACGTGGAACTCTGCCGGAACCTTGTTCCTGACAAGAGCCTGATAGAACTTGACTGAGCTGACAACAGGCACTGTCTTGTCGTAGGCGCTCACACCGATGAATGTCGGGGGAGTGGTCGGAGTGACGTCACGGTAAGTGGTGTACATTTTTTTCAGCCCGTCATATTCATTCAAACCATTGTACCACTTCTCGAGCGGCTTGTCCTCCCTGCCAGTCCAGAAGGCCTCGCTGCCGAGAAGATTGTCCACGGAACCTTGATGCGTGACGTTCTCGTCCATAAGGATGACAGGGTAGATGAGAACAGCGAAGTCCGGCCTTGTGGTAGAGTCAACGTACATCGTCTCCGCTGTGCTGGCAAGATGTCCTCCGGCCGAGAATCCCATCACACCGATCTGCTTGATGCCCCAATCCTTTGAATGGTGTCTGCAATAGCGGAATGCGTTGTGCACGTCCTGGAGCGGAACCTGACGGTGCCCGTTTGGCAGACGGTATTTCAGCACGGCGCAGGCGATGTTCCTGTCATTCAGCCATTTCGCCACATAAGTTCCTTCGTTCCAAGTGGAAAGGCCGGAATACCCGCCGCCAGGACAAGCGATGACCATCTGCCCGTTCGGCTTTTCAGGTATGAATATGTCAATACGCGCGCTGTCCGTCACATTGGAGACGAATCCCCAGCCTCCGGCAATCTCCGATCCTTCCAAACCGTTGGACACAAGCGGTCCTTGGGTCACAGTCACACCGTTTTCGACTATCCCCTGATCCTCTCCTTGTCCCTTAGGATAGAGGTAAACGGTCTTTGTGGGAGCATATTCAATGCCCGGAGTATTCTTTGCCTTCAATTTTTCCTCAACGGGAGAAGTCCTTGCCAATGGATTGACATTCACCACTGTCCCGTCAAGGATCAGTTGGCTTTTCTTAACCTTTTTCTGCGCGGGCGCATCCGTTCCGACGCAGACGAAAACTGCCATCAAGGCAGCCAGAACAATTGTTCTCTTCATATAAACCTGTTTTTAGTGTTCATTTTATGAATATGTCCGCAAAGATAACGAAAAGGAGCGGCTTTTATGGCCACTCCTATAAAGATAACTATTTAATTCGGGCTCTCACTCGACGGCTTCCCTGAACTCAAGCAAATCTCCAGGCTGACAGTCCAATGCCTTGCAGAGCGCGTCGAGTGTGCTGAATCGGACACCCTTGGCCTTGCCGGTCTTCAGAATCGACAGGTTCACCGCCGAAAGCCCGATCTTGTCCGCCAGCTCGGCGGAAGTCATCTTCCGCCTGGCCAGCATCACATCGACATTTACTACTATTGGCATAATGATTATTTTTCAGCGGTTTCTTCTTGAGGCTGCTCTTCCGGCTTGGCTTCCTTGCCTTTCAGATATTCAGGCAGATTCATTCCGGCCATATTGAACAGATCCTGAAGCGGTGGCACGGATCCCATCAGACCGGAGATGAAGTTAGCGGTCGATGTCTTGCCGTTTTTGCCTTCACCGTTGCCGTCCCAGACGGTCACCTTGTCGATCTTTATGCCTTTGACAGCCTCGACCTGAGTCTTGACGAGCTCAGGAAGCTTGTCAGCGATGAGCATAAGCACAGCCTTCTGAGGGTCTCCCGCTGCGGCGCGAACCATCTCGTTGAAACCTTCGGCCTGCTTTGACAGGATCTCAAGAGTACCACGGGCCTGTGCGTCCATCTTCGCGAATATGGCGTCGGCCTCTCCCTTCGCCATCCTGCGTACCTTCTCGGCCTCAGCCTCAGCCTCGATGATAAGCTTCTCCTTGTCGATCTGTGCCGGAACGACGATGTTGGCCTGCTGTGTGGCTCTTTCTCTTTCGGCACGTGCAAGCTCGGCGTCACGCTCGCTCTGGTAAGCCTCCTGGAGAGCTTTCGCAGCTTGTACCTTCTCAGCTGCCACCGCTATGCGGGCGGCCTCGGCCTCTTTCTCACGGCGCTGGGCGTCGGAATTGGCGATGTCGATCTTCGAGGTGTTCTCTCCCTGCACCGCAAGGGCGTTGGCCGCGGCGGTCTTGATACGGGTGTCCCTCTGTGTCTCGGCTATACGGATGTCCTTGTCCCTATCGGCTTCGGCCTTACCGATCTCACCGTAGCGGTTCTGCTCGGCCACGCTCTTCTTCGCGTCGTTGATGGCCTTCGCGGCGGCCTCCTTACCGAGAGCCTCGATGTAGCCGGACTCGTCACGGATGTCGGTCACGTTCACGTTGATGAGCTTGAGACCGATCTTGCGGAGTTCCGCCTCCACGTTCTGACTGACAGCCACAAGGAATTTGTCACGGTCGGAGTTGATCTCCTCGATGTCCATCGTGGCGATGACCAGACGGAGCTGTCCGAACAGGATGTCGGTGGCGATGTTCTGGATGTTGTCGATGGAGAGTCCGAGTAGCCTCTCGGCTGCGTTTGTCATACTGTCCGGCTCGGTGGAGATGCCGACTGTGAAGCGGCAAGGCACATCGACACGGATGTTCTGCTTGGAAAGCGCGTTCGTCAGGTTGCACTCGATCGAGATAGGCTTGAGGTCAAGGAACGCATAGTCCTGGAACACAGGCCACACGAAGGCGGCACCTCCGTGGATGCATCGGGCCGAGGAGATCGAACCGCTCTTGTTCTTGCCTGTCTTACCGTAGATGACCATCACCTTGTCGGAAGGGCAGCGGCGGTAGCGTCTGAGGATCGCCGAGAATGTCACGAATATGACAGCGACGA
>CAVKYA010000074.1:7346-9785 GCA_963660255.1 Bacteroidaceae bacterium
TGATCTGGACCTTGCCTTCGCCCTTGCGCTCGCCTGGAATCGTGAGGTAAACCTTGCCTTCGCATCCGACCGCCGACTTATGTACATCGATGTTGCCGGTCTGCTGCATTCCGCTGAGCCATTTGAATATCCACATCACGACTGTGACCAGAAGCACGCCCACGATGACCGAGACAATGATCAGCAGCGCGTTGGACTGGATCTTCTCGTGCATCAGCACGGCTGTCCATCCGAATCCGAGACAGAAGTTGACCAGATTCCTGAACGTCAGGAGATTCATCGAAGGATCCGTGTCAAACGATCCGTCGGATGTGTCGAGATCGAAATCGGCGCCGTGGTCTCCCATTCCCAGGAATGTCATAACAGTCTGAATGACGAAAATCAGCGATGCCGAGAGTGTGATGGCCCAAAGGACCTGCATTGCCGTACTAAGTGATGTCCACCAGGTAATCATATCTATTAGTTTTTAGTCAGGCGGCCGGATTCCTTTCCGCACCGCTTCTTTTGCAAATATATTAATTAATTTATGAAAAACAATAATCTTTTCAAAAAAAACATAAATATTTTATGAATATGTCCACTCGCCCTCACAGCTCTTCTCCGCATAGTGGAACCTGCCGCGGATCTAAAAGGGGAATGCCGACGGACGGGCCACGGATTTTGTACGAAAATCAATGAATATTGTATGAAATGATGCCCACCAAAATTTCGTACATCATTCTCGTCGTTTCATAAAACTGATTTTGAATCCGGCATTATATTCAAGAACTTTGCACCGTTGAAATTAATTGATGAGTTATGAAAACAAGAAAGATACACCATTATATGAACAAAACTATTCACGTGTCGGCCATCGTGCTGGCTATCGCCATCCTGACCGTGGGCTGCCAAGGAAAGAAATCAAAGGGCGGCTCACGGGCTGAGGATGAAGATTCAAACACAGTCCTTGCTGACAGCACCATCCAAAAGTATTTCGGAAAAGCCACGGTTACAGGAAGTGAATATTTGGGTGAACTCAGTGAAATCTGCTGTCATTCTGTTGATTCGCTTGATGACGGCGGAAGCAACATTTGTTTGGACGTTCTTGAGAGCAAGTTCGCCGATGAGATGTTCCTTGATCTGGATGCTGATATCCGGAGGGATGATTTTACCCTTTCGGTCAAGGATTGGTTCGACAGGTTGACGTTCCTATATTACTGTGGTTCGCTTCACGAAATTCGCGCGCGCTATGCGTTTAATAACTACAATTATGATTCCACGGCTGTTGAAACCACAGGCTCGACAATGTTGACGGCCGAGATGAGACCGTCTTATGACGTGTTGCGGAAAGTGTTTCCGGATAAAAGCCTCAGGGAAGCCTCATCGGCACTTTTGAATATATTGTACAAGAATCCGGATTACACGGATGTCTGCAGTCGCACAGATGAACTGGTGGATGCATATAAAGCCGCTGCTTTCTCTTCTGCGATACCGATTGACACCGCCAGATTAAGGCAAGCTTACACAAATGAGAAATCGTATTATGACAAGTCTGCGTTTGTTCCGGACATAGAGCATTTTCGGGTATATAAAGACAGTGCCGCCACCGTTCAGTTCAATGATCTGGCAGATGAGATAAAGTCGCGTTTGGAAGGTCAGATGGATTTCGACACCAAGTGCGTGTATGCTATAGAACTTTCGCACGTCCTGCCGGAAGATTGCGTGGACACCCTCGGGGCTCTCATAGAGTCAAGGAAATATTCCCGCTACCTCCTTGAGGCCTGGGAAAATTGGAGGGCGGTAGCTCAATTAGAGTGGTTTGGCTGTTCGAATGATTCGGTCATCCCTAACGCTTACTATTTCAAAGTTCGAAACATCTGCGCCAACACGATGCTCCGTCATATTCAGAAACATCCGGAAGACAACTATGCGCTTCTAAGTCTCGTCCGTCTGCTTTATCGCGAACCGATTCATCGTGGCGAATTTATGGGCAATGGAGTCATTAGCATATTGTATAAATTGAGACGCTAAACGCTCGGTTCCCATAAGTTCGTGCGTGGAACGTCCTTTCTTGCGCACCGCAGTACCGTCACGGTCTGTCTTGTGCGTGGAACCACATTGTTGACGCACGGCACCGTCGGTTTTAGCTTTCCCGTGTGCGAAAGGTGGATATTCACGCACGGGAGGGCATTGTCTCTTAGAATCCGTAATCCGGGTAATCCATTCCGTAACAAGCGTTACCCGAAATCCGTCGGAAAGGGCTAACTTTGCATCATCATTCAAAACAATTAGGAAAATGAGACCATACATTATCTCCCATATGATGGAGTCCGTTGACGGGCGCATAGACTGCGCGATGACGGAGCAGATAGATCCGAGTGATTCATATTACGAGGCGTTGGACAAACTTGGATGCCCTTCGCAGCTGATGGGACGGGTCACGATGCAGATGCATTATGC
>CAVKYA010000075.1:0-9741 GCA_963660255.1 Bacteroidaceae bacterium
ACGCGACCATCGGGCTGCTCAACAGCATCATCAAGGATGTCAACATTGTGGACGTCTCATTCCTCAACACGGAGATCATCCCGGAGAACAAGGACGACAAGAAGTGCGTCATCGACGTGCTCGCCACAGATGACAGGGACAACAACTTCATCGTGGAGATGCAGAACGCCAAGCAGGTGACCTTTCTGGAGAGGATGGTCTATTACACGGCCAAGGTCATCGCACAGCTGGAGGGCGTGGTTGGCTCGGCGGAGTACAACCTGCATTCGACGTACGCGATCGCCTTCCTGAACTTCTCATCCGAGGTCATCACTGGCATCAGCGGCAGGTACGACCTCCACTATTACACTATTGATGAGGCCAGCGGCCACAGGCTGCCGGCAAGCCCCGAGTACCACTTCTTCGACCTTACGGCTTTCAAAAAATCATCAAAAGGAATAACCAACGAGACCGATTATTGGTTATCTTTGCTGACGGGGTCGAAGGAGATGGACGGGATGCCGGACTGGGCCAAGGGTGACAAGGCCTACGAAGCCTACTTTGAAGCGTCCACGAGAGCCAACTTCACGCCCGAGGAAACCATTCAATACGAAAAGGATATGATGACGGAACGCGACAGGATCAACTCCATCAACTACGCACGGTGGGAAGGGGTTCAGGAAGGCAAAGCCGAAGGTAAGCTACAGACACAGCGGGAGATCGCCGCAGCGTTGAAAGTCAAGGACATCGACGTGGAGATAATAGCTTCTTGCACGGGACTTTCCGTGGAGGATGTAAATGCGCTTTAGACAATGAAATAGAGTGTCCCCCGTGGCGCGACCAGAGGACACTCTCTTTTTTTTGAATATTGCAGACTGCCTTTATTCTATCGCCACGTACTGGTCGGCGTACTTGCTCCAGTATTTGTTGACAGGTTTTATCCAAATAAAACACTATCGTGACATCTGTGCCCCGTATCCCGGCATAGCTCCGAAAAGCAGAAGCGCCTTCTCCCAATTGTAGCGGTTGGCGTACATCGTGACCTTGGAGGTCATCGTGCCGATCTGGTTCATACCGAGAGCCGATCTGAACGTGTTGACCGCCGAATTAGGATTATGTTGCATCTCAGCGGTGTAAGACGCGTTGAGGAACCCTTTCAGATAAACCTCGTCAATCTTTCCCTTGAATATGTTCGCATCCTTCACGGTCGTGTTTCCGCTCTCGGAATCGAGATAGTCAACATCCGAGAAATCGGCGCTGCTGATGTTGATGAAATTACCGCCTCCCGGAATCGAGATGTCACCCATCCTGTTGAGGAAGAACACATTGTTCTCCACACTGGTCTTGCGGGTGGCCTCACGGTTCCGGTCGCTGTCGATGTGGGTGTAGTCAAGAGCGGTCATCATCGAGCTACCGAAGATGTTGTTCGCAAGGTAACAGTCCGTGCCCGGTTGGAAACGGAAACCGTATCCCATAGTCTCAAGGTTCTGCTTGAACGACCACATAAACAGCAGCGTGTTGTTGGTGAAATCAACCCTTGAATTCATCTTCGGATCCGAGCCACGCACGTCCATCGCCTCCATCCTGCAGTTCACGAAAATATTGTTGTCAATATTCATCGAGCCTCTGAAGAGACCGAGTATCACGTGGTTGGGAGCGTTGATGAACGCGCAGTTATGCACGGTCAGGTTCACGTTGGAGTTGTTCATATAGAGAATGCAGGTCTCTTTCGTGTAAGTCTCAAGGTTGGAGAGATCCGCACCGCCCATACCTTTCGTCCCGATCGGATTCATCTTCGTCGTCTCCACGCCTTCCGGTTGCCCCTTCTGGTTCTCATCGTTACCGGAATAGTAGGAGATGGAATTGCCACGATCGAATATGATTCCGTCAAACAGAACATCGGCGTTGCGGTACTCAAGATTGTTGTCGTACTTGCCGACATTGACCTCCAGCTGGACTGTCGGTGCCTTGGCCGTGCCATTGGATTCCGGAGTCGGCTGAACCATCGTGCGGTAGTTCAGTATGTCACGCTGTGAGAAGTCCCCGTTGAATCCACCGTAGATATAGACCGGCTTGCGGACAAAGATATTCCCGCAACGGAGAAGACCATAGTAATTGCCGGCCGCGACATAGATGGTGGATCCCGCCGGAGCGATGTCCAGGGCCTTCTGGATGTTCTTGAGAGGAGTCGTCGGACTCAGTCCGTCGTTCTTGTTGTTGCCGGACTCGCTGACATAGTAGATTGTCCCGTTGGCGTTGGTGGCCACACGGCCGTTGCTCACGGCTGGAGCCTGTCCCTTTCCGCCACGACCGTTAAAGGCATCGTTCGCGCCTTTCTCAATGGCACCCTCCACCTTGTCCAATCCTTTCTGGATGGCCCTGTCCACGCCCATAGTGACCCTTGTGGTGGCGGCGTTCTTAGCACGCTTGCCCAACAGGTTCAGCAGATTCTGAGCAGGCATATTCATTGAAAGCGAGAGAGCGAGAGCCACTCCCAACGCTTTTTTTATATTTTTGAATATTTTCATTTTGTATTTGAATATTAATGAGTTACCGTTCTGGTTGAAACTATGCGGCAGGTGCGGTCTTCTTCTTTCGTGAAAGGAATATGATCAGTGCGACCGCTATTACGATCAGGGATATACCCAAAACAGGCCTGTAGGCCAGCCAGGCGATGGCGATCACGATGAACGACCAGGCGAAGCCTACAAGCGAGCAGACAAGACCCACACCGGCGCCGATGATGTTCGCCACGAACGGAACCACCTTCGCGAGTGTCTCAAGGAACCCGAATATGCCCTTCAGACCACCGATGACAAGGAATATTCCCAGGAACCTGAGGATCCAGAGCCACAGCTTGTTGGCCGAGTGCTGTCCCTCGTACATCTGGTCGGCCGACTGGGCACCCATCTGAAGCGCATCGAAATTCTTCCCGTTCTTCGATGTGTAAGGCACGAAAGTGTCGCCGCTGACCTGAGCCATAAGCGAAACCTCTGCCGGAAGCACCTTGGTGAAGGTCACCCTGACATCACCCACCTGAGGGGTGCCGGATTTCTGACCGAAGGAGATCACATTGCCCTGAATCTTCACGGTAAGTGTCGTGTCGATCAGGCATTCTTCCCTGAACAGTTCCTTGGTGATTCTCTCGGTGTCCTTCTCGGAGAAGAGGTAAGGCTGCTCTCCAGTGATCGAGGCGATCTGGCTCTTGGTAAGCCTGTAGGCTCCGAACGTCACGTTCTCGGCAGTCTGCCTCAAATCGTCAACGGCAATCCTGACCCTGTTCACACCCTGATACTCAGGGTCGTGAAACTCCTCGGAATTGACAGGGGAGGCCACCCATTTCTTCTCGTAGGTGTAGGTTGTCGTAGTCTCCTGGCCACCTCCGACCTTGTCCTTGGTCTTGCTCTGGGAACGCTCAACCCACTGGTAGTACTCAACCTTTCTGATAAACTTGACGGCAGTCACTCCGATGCCGAAATCCGGGTCGATGAGCGAGTCGATCGTGGCGGTCATTCCGGTGGCGTGTACCAGTTTCCCCTCGAACTGGGGATCAACAGTGTTAATGTCAGTCATCTCGACCGTCACGCCCGCGGCCTCGTTAAGCATTTTCGTTGTCTTGACGGCCCTGCCTTCATTCCACCAAAGGAGAATCGTGCCGACGATAAGAAGAACGAATCCGGATCCGATGCCTCCGAAGGATTTCTTCACTCGCTGACCGTATGTGGTTCTTGTTGTCTCTGTGTAAGCCATAAGTGATTGATTTTTTTAGTTTGTATTAATTATGTGATGTTTTACTTGATGAAGAATCCACTCCTTGTTCCCACTCCGAAGAAGTAGGTCTTGCCGTACTTGCCTCCACCCATATAATCCTGTGCGAAACCGTAGTTGGTGGCGTAACGTCTGCCGTCCTTCTTGATGTCCACCCAAGCGCTGACACGACGGCGGACTATGTTGCCGAAACCGTCACGGTCGATCTGCCAGGTGGAGTTCAGAATCGTCACACGCTTGGCGTCCTCCTCAGGGAACTGGGCACGGGCTGCCGCCAGACAAGCGTTCAGGAACGCCGCGTCTCCCATCTTTGTGGCTGGCCAAGGCTGCATACTTGCGGCGATCTCTGCCTCGCGGGCAGCCTTGCGCTCGGCCTCTTCTTTGGCAAGCTGCTCTTTCTCCGCCTTGTACTCATCCCTCAGTTGGGCTGCAGTCTTGACCGGATTCCTGGCCTGGAACTCTTCGGAGGTCTGTGCGATGGCAGATTTCAGGTCCGCGAGAACCTGACCATAGCGGGAATCACTCTCAAGCAGATAGCCGAAAGAAGCGTTGAGGTTGTAGGCCGAATATGCCCAATCAAGATACCACTCCTTCATCTTGCCGGAATATTCATTGGACTTTCCGATTTCGAACTCGATCTGATTGTAGGTCCCGTCAGCGAATTTTGCCCTGTCTTCCTTGGCCGTGGCCGCCTTTTTTGGCAGTCCCGCCCAAAGCTTCGCCCAGATCTTGCCATAGGCGGCATTGTAGTGTTCCTTGTACTCATTGAACCTGAACTCGTCCTTGATTCCTTCAGACTCACGGGCGATGTTCTCGATGAAATTGTACATCTAACCGGAACGGGTGAAATATTCAAGTTTCTGATTGTCAAAATTTTGTTCATCGGCAGCCTCTTCCATCCTGTAGAGATAGTAGAGGGCGTTGGCGATGACGGTCTTACGGTTCATCGTCATAAGATGGAGATCCTTCTTCCACTCCTGAAGCTGCTCCCAGGACGACTTCGCGTTGCCTTCATAGAGGGTTCCGTCCTGACCTACGATCCTCACGCAGTCGCCCATATCGGAATTCCAGAATTTCTTCTCATCGGAACGTATTCCGTCCTGGACATTCTGGACTTTGGCCGCAACCTTCTCTTTTGCCGTTTCCGGCGCGGCCGATTTTGTCTTTGAGGCTTCGTTCTTGACCTTATTCTTAAGAGCGTTCCCGAGTCCGCCCAACTGTGCGTTGGCTGTCATTGTGCCGAGTCCCGCCATCAGGGCCGCGACCATCAAGGCTTTCAATCTAAGATTTGTCATTATGTGATTTTTTTTAGGTTTATGTGTACCGCAAAGTTAGGCTGTACGCCCCAAAAGGAATATGGCCAAAGAGGCAAATTGCGTCTCTTTAGCCATATTTCAACAAAATCAGCTTCTAAAATCCGTTATTGTCCCGTGTTGCCGTCCCGCCATTGCTTCGGCGTGGTTCCGGTCACTTTCTTGAAAAGTGTTATGAAATAAGACACATCGTTGATGCCGCAAAGCGAAGCCACATCAGCGATCGGCTTATCCTTTTGGGAACTCATTATTTCCTTGGCCATCTCGATCCTGACCTCGGTCACAAGCGAGCTGCTGCTGCCACCGGTCTGGGCCTTGATTTGGCGGTTAAGATTCGATCTTGTGGTGCAAAGCACCGATGCCGCCTCCTGTAGATCAACATCCTTCCCCTCCATAATCTGCTTTCTGATCTCGGCCTTCAACGGCTCGACCACATTCCGCTCTGGAGTCTGGGACGAACGTGAGACCGGGCGCTTCCTTGCCGTTTCAAGTTTGGCCATCGTGTCGTCAAGGATGGATTTGATTGACTTGTTCCTCCGTGCGAGAAGCCAGATCGCGAACGCCAGCAATGCGACGGCAGCGATGCCGCACCACAGAATCTTCCGCTTGGAACTCAGATGATGGTCCCGCTCGCTGGTGATCTGCTCATTGCGGTAGCGGGCGTTATATTCATTAAGCCCCTGGTTCATCTCGCTGTCATAGAGCGAGTCCTTGATGTGGGTGTACTGCATCAGATGCTCCACGGCTTCATCGGAATTGCGGGGAGTCAAAGCTCTGCTGAGTCCGTAGTGCGAATGGCTCTTGTTGTAGGCATCCCCTTTCTCGGTGAATACTTTCAGCGCCGCACGGAAATATTCGGCCGCCTTCTCGTGTTCCCCTTTTTGGAGACAGATGTCACCCATTTGGTTGCAACTGATAGCCCAGGACTGCATATTTCCAGCTTTTTCCAACTCTGGAAGTGCCTCAAGGAGAGATTTTTCCGCATCATCGTACCTGCCGAGGGCAATCTGTGCAGCCGCCATCTGCGACAGCCGGACCGCCGCCTTGTCGTCAAGCCCTATCTCTTTATTGATGTCGTAGGCGCGGCGGGAATATTCAAGGCTCTTCTCATCCTCGCCCATACTGTGGTAAATCTCCGCCGCCATACCGCAGCGCACCGCCAGTTTCAGCGAATCATTCTGCCTCTCGCAGATGTGGATTGCCTCAAGGACGTACTTCACACCCTCCGCCGGCTGCTTCGACGCAAGGCAGATCCCCGCCAAAGTGTTCAATGAATATGCGATCCGCTCCTCATCCTGAAGCTCGCGTCCCAATGCGAGTGTCGCCTTGGCGTATTCCAGTGACTTGTGGTAGTCGGATTTGCGGAAATAGGCTATGGAAAGAACGTTGTCGCAGTCGCACTCGATTTCCTTGGAGGCTACTTTCCGGCTGAGAGTCAAAGCTTTGCTTGAATATTCAATGGATTTGTCATAATCCTGGACATCGTAGTACCATTCTCCGGCCCAGTACCAGGTCAGAGCCTTGACACTGTCCGCCTTGCTGCCGGGATGCAGTTCTACTGTTTCTTCTGTGAAGTCTTCCTTTGCCAGATATTCAAAGAACGCTTCCGCCGTCTGTGTCGCCTGAGACCCTTTCTGGCGGTCAAACGCCGTGATGAGCGAGTCCACGACATTCTGCGAATATGCGGATGACGCGGTCAGAAGGAATATGTTTATAAGTATAATTCTTATAGGTCTCATTTTTAATTCTGTGGCTGAACGGATGTATCCGCATCAGGTGAAAGTATCTGACAAATTTGCGGAAATTATCTGAATATTCCTACCTTATTCCCTATGCTTTTCTTGAAGTGGCAGTCCTGATGGTTCGACGGGCTCACCAACCAGATGGTTTCGGTCACTGAGCTTGTCGAAGTGCCGAAACCACCGGACGGTGCGGTCACTGAGCCTGTCGAAGTGACAAAAAGCCCGGTGGCAAAAGAATGCCACCAGACGGATTATTATGTAGTATTTATGGGTATGCTACTTGGAAATCTTCAGATTGCCGACATTCAGTCCCCACTCACCGTCCTGGACGATAGGTGTAGGCACCCCGTCAAGATTCTTCTCGTAGTGAGGCTCCTTGAGATAGGTGTGCGAGTGACCACCTACCACCAGATCCACGTTACGGGTCCTGCTGACGAGCATCTGGTCAAGGTATGGCTCATCTTCGAAACCGATGTGTGTCAGAGCGATGACAAGGTCGCACTTTTCCTTGGTCTTAAGATATTCGGCCCATTTGTTGACTACCTCGGCGTTCTCGTATCCCGGAATCCTGTCGGAAACCTCCTTTGTGACAAGAATCGTGATGTCCGGCATAAGACCGATGATTTCGATCTTCATCCCGGCCTTCTTCACGATGGTGTAAGGCTTGACGTACTTGGCCAGAGCAATGTTAGAGAAGTCGTAGTTCGCGCACACGACCGGGCATTTGATCTTTGCCAGGCGGCGGGCGAGTTCATCGACTCCGTTGTCGAACTCGTGATTGCCGAGAGTGACGCAGTCGTATTTCATCGCGTTGATGAGGTCGATCTCGATATCGCCTCCGAGCACGGAGAAGTAGGATGTGCCCTGGTCGAAGTCTCCGGCGTGGAGAAGAAGCACGTTTTTCTTTCCGTCAGCCTTCACGACACTGTCGCGGTAGGCCGCCCGCTCGATCACACCGCCGAATCCCTTGTGCTCTCCGGCACGCTCAGGCTCAAGATGGCTGTGGGTGTCGTTGACGTGGAGGATGGTGAGCCTCTTCTGGGCCACCACGTTGATGCTTGTCAACGCCGCGAGCAGACATATTCCTAAAATCAGTTTTCTCATCACTCGCCCTCCTTTAAGATTGTGATCCAATTCTGGTTCTGGTACTCGATAGGCTTGCCGGCCGCCGTAAGGTTTTGGACGTAGGCGAGCATCGTGTCGTAGAGGTAACCGTCGCAGGTTATCACCTCTTCGGCGTTCCTGACCACCTTGTAGCCGTCGCCTCCGTCAAGCATAAAGTTAAGAGTGGCCACTCCGTAGAGTTTGTCGTCATCGATCGGCTCGCCGTTGATGGTCGCCGAGACAATCTTTCCATTCTTGGCCACGACTTTGATTCCTCCTACGATCTGGAAAGTCGTGGATGCCATCTGGTCAAGGATCACCTTCACGTCACGGCCACGCAACGCCACATAACAGAGGTTGTTGCGGAACGGGAACATAGACATTATGTCGTCGTAGAGAATCTCTCCGGCAGGCATATCGATCCGGACTCCGCCACGGTTGGCGAATCCGATGTCAACCCGCTTGCCGGTGCTGTCTGCGGTCGCGCGCATCAATTCGTCAATGTACCAGTCATAGATCTCGCATTCCGGATAAGTCCTGACCATCGTTCTGGTAGAATGTCCGATGACTGTCTTCACCTTGGCCATAGCCGGCTGCGCGTCGAGCATTATCTTCGCTACATCCCTGACGGTTCCCTTTCGGAACTTCTTTCCGTTGGGCGCATAGTAGGTATGACCCTTGACCGTGCCCATCGCCTCCACCACATTCGACGCGTTGGATGCCACGACACCCGTGCGGTGCCCGTCCACCGGATTGGTCGCCCAGGTGATCGCCCGCTCCTGCGCCGAAAGGCTCAGCCCTCCGGTCAGGAACAAGATGATTGTCAATTTTTTTCATCATTATGTCAGTTTTCAAAGAAGCATGCCCGTCACTTAAGTGGAGGTTGTGGGTACACATCCTTCTTTCAGGCTATTTTGTAACCTTCACAGTAACTGTTTTGCCGAAAGAGATCTTTCCGTCCGCACTGGTGTAAGTTAAAGAAAAAGTCTCAAAGTCTCCTTCCGAGACATTAATACTGGTACTGGCATCGAATCTGAGCGCATTTGCAGGGCAGGAGTATCCCTTGCCGGGAATTGTCACAGGGATAACTTTCCTGTACCTGAAAGATGTTGTGGTAAGACATTCTGTTATGATGGCATTGTCATCATCGTAAGGAAGCAGATTCTTTCCGTCACTTGGGCAGTAAACCTCATTTTGAGAGAAATCTTTGCCGAGTTTGACGGTAAGTTCGTCCGGCATCGCGTCGCGGACACCGCTTTGCGTGACCCTGACAAAGTATGGTTGTGGCTCCGGCTGCGGATCCTTGTTGTCATCTTTCTTGCAACCTGTGGAGGCGAGCATGAGCGCTGCCATCGCGGCGAAGGCGATGCTTCGCAGATAGTGATTCTTCATATTCACAAAATTTTAATGATTGATAATAGTTTCAGTATATATAATGTCTTTTCACATTCAGTTCCGACATTTGCAAAGTTAGCCGCCGTTTCTCTAAATGAATATGGCAAAAGGGGCAATCTGTGTCTTTTCTGCCATATTTCAACCAAATCCTTGCCTTTATGCGAGCCTTCCTCCCTCAAAATCTCCATTCCATCTTCTGGCTTCCTTTTTATGCGATTTTGAATATTTTATATGAATATTTCAAAAGGAAACCGTCCAAGAGGTCAGGCGAGAGAATCAAAAACTATGAATATTGCTCCCGTCGGAGGTTAAAATGTCCGCTACGGCAGCGTTTTCGCCACAAAACGCCACCGTCACAGTCTATTTTACTCTCGACAGGAGCGAAATTACCTGCTTCTGTTGCTTTCGGGACTGCCTTTAAGAATTCAATACATTAACCC
>CAVKYA010000076.1:0-9616 GCA_963660255.1 Bacteroidaceae bacterium
TTCCGAGACAATGTCCGCGGCTTCCTTCACTTCCTCCACAGCATCGCTCGGACAGACTCCGATTCCGGCGGCTCTGATGACTTCAATGTCAGGGATGTCGTCGCCGAAATACATTACCTCCTCGTGCTTTAGATTGTGTCTTTTGCAGAAGTCCTCAAAGTCATCTATCTTGATGCGTGATCCGAGATAGATGTCCTCCGGCTTGATTCCGTTGCTGCTGAATCTGGCTCTGATGCTTTGGGAACGGCCACCGGTGATCACCCCGACAGGGAATCCGTTCATAGAAGCCATCCTGACAGCGAATCCGTCCTTGGCGTCGAAAGTCCTGTAGAGCTGGCCTTCGAGGTCGGCGAGGATGCCGCCGTCAGTCATCACGCCGTCAATGTCGAACGTGAATGCTTTTATGTCCTTGAAATCTGTCATTTCAAGTTATGATTTAGCTCCGTTCGGGCCGAAGTTAGGAAGGTCGCCGAGGTTGAACGTGCCGCCCCCCTGTGGCTGACCGCCGCCGAGGTTGATGAGGCCGAACTGTGCCTCGTACTTGGTGACATTGTCCATCAATGCGTTGAGAAGCCTTTTGGCGTGCTCCGGAGTCATCACGATGCGATTGC
The DNA here is from genome assembly GCA_963660255.1 of Bacteroidaceae bacterium. Classification (GTDB taxonomy): domain Bacteria; phylum Bacteroidota; class Bacteroidia; order Bacteroidales; family UBA932; genus Cryptobacteroides. Next base: position 612 of record CAVKYA010000076.1, read on the forward strand.
TGATGTCCGGTTTAGGCAGCCCCGGGAGTATTGTGGCGAAGTCGATGATGAATTCGCTGTGCGAGTGGGTGATGATCGCAAGGTTTGAATATGTGCCCTTCGCTACTTCCGGACGGATTTCCAGACTGATTTCTTTCTTTTCTTCCATAGTATGTGTGTATTTTTGAAGCAAATTTAGTGAAAAATGTGCTATATTTGTAAACTTTGTATATTATAAGCAGTAATATGAGCGAGAAAAAAGAGCTTTCCGCTAAATACAATCCGGCGGAAGTAGAGGACAAATGGTACAATTGGTGGACCGAGCACAAGTGCTTCCACTCTGAACCTAATGAGAAAGAGCCTTATACTATAGTAATTCCGCCACCTAACGTGACGGGAATCCTTCATATGGGTCACGTGCTGAACAACACGCTTAACGACGTGCTGATCCGCAAGGCCAGGATGGACGGCAAGAACGCGTGCTGGGTTCCGGGAACGGACCACGCCTCGATCGCCACCGAGAGCAAGGTTGTGGCAAAGCTCAAAGGTATGGGAATCTCCAAGGAAGACCTTACCCGTGAGGAGTTTATGAAATATGCCTGGGAGTGGAAGGAGGAGCACGGCGGGATTATTCTCAAGCAGCTCCGCAAGCTGGGTGCTTCCTGTGACTGGGACCGCACAAGGTTCACGATGGAGCCTGAGCTCTCTGACGCAGTGATCGCCACATTCTGCTATTTCTACAAGAAAGGTATGATATATAGAGGTGTGCGTATGGTGAACTGGGATCCGGTCGCGCTGACAGCCATCAGTGACGACGAGGTCATCCACAGGGACACCAAGAGCCATTTCTATCACCTTAAATATTATATCTCCGACGGTAACGGCAATCCTACCGACAAGTATCTTGTGATCGCCACAACCCGTCCTGAGACTATCATGGCCGATGCCGCCATCTGTGTGAACCCTGCCGATGAGAGACATCATTGGCTCAAGGGCAAGAAGGTGCTTATCCCTTTGATCAACAGAGAGATTCCTGTCATCGAAGACAGCTATGTCGAGATGGATTTCGGAACCGGATGTCTGAAAGTCACTCCGGCACACGATGCCCACGACTATGAGATAGGGCTTCGTCACAACCTTCCGGTCATGGACATCATCGATGACCACGGCCGCCTGAACGAGAAGGCTCAGATTCTGGTCGGCGCGGATCGTTTTGATGCCAGAAAGAAGATCGTAAAGATGCTGGAGGAGTCCGGCAATCTTGTCAAGGTGGAGGAGTACACCTCTCCGGTGGGATATTCGGAAAGGACCAACGCCGTCATCGAGCCTAAGCTCTCGGCGCAGTGGTTCCTCAAGATGGAAGATCTTGCGGCGAAGGCTCTTGAGAGCGTGGAGTCCGGCAAGATAAAGCTTATTCCGGACAAGTACCGCAACACGTACCGTCACTGGATGGAGAACGCCCACGACTGGTGCATCTCCCGACAGCTTTGGTGGGGACAGAGGATTCCGGCATACTATCTTCCTGACGGGCAGATTGTTGTCGAGGAGACTCCGGAGAAGGCTCTCGCGGCCGCTCAGAAGATCAATCCGGCTTTGACCGCCGCTGATCTCAGACAGGATGATGATGTGCTCGACACATGGTTCTCCAGTTGGCTTTGGCCGATCTCCGTGTTCGATCCTCAGAAACCGGGACATCCAGACCATCAGCCGAACAAGGATCTCGCTTACTATTATCCTACAAATGACTTGGTTACAGGTCCGGACATCATCTTCTTCTGGGTGGCCAGAATGATTATGGCCGGGGACGAGTTTATGAACGACATTCCGTTCAGCAACGTTTACTTCACGGGAATCGTTCGCGATAAGCTGGGCAGGAAGATGTCCAAGACCCTCGGCAACTCTCCGGATCCGCTTGACCTGATTGCCAAGTACGGAGCGGATGCCGTAAGGATCGGTATGCTGCTTTGCTCTTCAGCCGGCAACGACATATTCTACGATGAGTCACAGGTCGAGCAGGGCAGGAATTTCTGCAACAAGATCTGGAACTCTTTCCGCCTTGTGCAAGGATGGACAATTGATGAGACGCTTCAACAGAGCGAGATCAACAAGTTGGCGGTAAGTTGGTTTGAGAATAAATTGAACCAGACTATTCAGGCTGTAGAAGATCATTATTCCAAGTTCAGGATCTCCGATGCCTTGATGAGTATCTACAAGCTTTTCTGGGATGAGTACTGCGCCTGGTACCTTGAGGCTGTCAAGCCGGCTTACGGTGAGAGCATCGACAAGGCTACTTATGACGCCACGATCATATTCTTTGAAAAACTGTTGAAGATGATCCATCCTGTGATGCCGTTCATCACTGAGGAACTCTGGCAGTCGATGGCGGAGCGCAAGGAAGGGGAGACCATCATGTACCAGCCTACTCCTAAGGCCGGCTCTGTTGATGAAAAGGTCATCGAAGAGTTCGCGATAGCCCAGGAGGCGGTGAACGGAATCCGCGGAATCCGCCAGCAGAAAAACATCTCTCCAAAGGAGGCTTTGGCCTTGAAGGTGAAAGGTGATTTTCCTATGAATATGCTACCGGTGATCACTAAACTTGCGAATATATCCTCTGTCGAGAGTGTGGCTGATTTCGGTGATGCCGCCGGAGTCTCTCTGCTTGTCCGCACTGTCGAGCTCTTTGTTCCGCTTGAGGGGCTTGTGGATGTCGAGGAAGAGATCAAGAAGATCGAGACCGAGTTGGAGCATCAGCGTGGATTCCTTGAGTCTGTTAGGAAAAAGCTGTCCAACGAGAGCTTTGTGGCCCACGCGCCTGAGAAAGTCGTGGCGCTTGAGCGCAAGAAGGAAGCTGACAGCCTTTCAAAGATCGAAAGCTATGAAAAGGCTCTTGCTGCATTGAGAAACAAATGATAAAACAAACTTGTTTTAGGTAATAACAATTTTGTTATGGTATATTCAGAGACATCTTTCCCTGTAAGGTACTACGAAACAGACCAGATGGGCATCGTGCATCACTCGAATTACATCCGTTACTTCGAATGCGCGAGGAACAGCCTGATGGTTGACTGTGGTTACCCTATAGAGAAATGTGAGGAGGACGGTGTGACCATTCCTATTGTGACTGTTGAGTGCCGTTACAGGTTCCCGGCCAAGATGGGCGATGTTGTCCGCGCTGTCGCGATGATTGACGAGGTCCCGATGGCGAAGCTTTACGTTAGGCAGGCCGTCTATAATCAGGACGGGGTGCTTTGCGTGGAGGGAAAGGTCTCCCTCGGCTTTCTGAACAAGGAGACCGGCCGCCCTGTCCGCTGCCCTGAAAAGCTGGTGAAGGCGATCGAGGCTCACATAAATGATAGATAACAATACAATTAATATTAATGAATATGTTTTTTATAGTTCCTTTGGGCGTTGTAGGTCCGTGGCAGGTGGTGATCATCGCCCTTGTCATCATTCTCCTTTTCGGTGGAAAGAAGATTCCTGAGCTGATGAAAGGCTTGGGAAAAGGCGTGAAGAGTTTCAAAGAAGGAATGAACGAGGTTGAGAGCCAGATCAGTGACATCGACAAGGATCTCAACTCTACAGCCAAGACTCCAGACAAGATCGAGAAGATCGACAACAAATAATGGCGGCTCAGGAAACTGAGATGTCCTTCTGGGACCATCTGGAGGTGCTGAGGGGAACTTTGTTCCGCTCAGTGCTTGTCATTACGCTTGTCAGTGTCGTTGTATTCTGCTTCAAGTCGCTGGTCTTTGACGACATCATTCTCGCTCCGACAAAAAGCGATTTCTTCATCTATAAATGGTTGAGAATGGGGGATATGCAGATGTCGTTGGTGAATCTGGACATATCCGCCCAATTTTTTGTGCATCTTCAGGTAGCGTTCGAGTTAGGTTTCATCCTTGCGTTCCCGTATGTATGCTTCGAGGTCTGGAAATTCATAGCCCCGGCTCTCTATAGGAATGAAAAACGCGCGGTCAGAGGAGCGTTCCTTTCAGCGTCTTTCCTGTTCTATCTGGGACTTGTAATTGGTTACTATCTGATCGTGCCGATTTCCCTGAATTTCTTTATGGGATACAAGGTCAGCGATGAGGTGATGAACACGATCTCTCTGACATCGTACATTTCAATGTTCACTTCAACTGTGCTGGCGTTTGGCATTGTGTTTGAGTTTCCTATAGTGGTGGTGATTCTGTCAAAGCTTGGAATCGTGACCCGTGAGACCTTGATAAAATATCGCAGGCACGCTATAGTTGTGATACTCTGCATCGCCGCCATCATCACACCGGCCGATCCGATGTCGATGCTCATAGCGGCGGCACCGCTTCTGATACTGTATGAGGTTTGTGTGATGTGTTGCAAGCCAGCTCCGAAAGAGGAAGATGAGGAACATTCATTAGAGAGAAAGGAGGCATAGAAAGTGATATCTATAAATGGATTGACAGTAGCATACGGAGGCTATACACTTCTGGACAGCATTGATTTCCACATCAGTGAGAAAGACAAGATCGGTCTTGTCGGCAAGAACGGAGCTGGGAAGTCCACGATTATGAAACTCATCTGCGGGCTTCAGTCTCCTACATCGGGAAGCATTGACAAGCCGAACGATCTTCGCATCGGCTATCTTCCTCAGATTATGGAGCGCCACAAGGGGAGAACCGTGATGGAGGAGACGTTGACCGCTTTCGATCACATCACCGAGATTCAGGCCGAACTTGACAGCGTCAATGCCCAGCTTGCCGAAAGGACTGACTATGAGTCGGATGAATATCTTTCCCTGATCAACCGGCTGAACGACTTGACGGACGCTATGGCGATGAGCCAGTCGGAGCCACCTGAGGTTCTGGCACAGAAAACTCTTCTTGGTTTGGGATTCAAGGATGAGGATTTCGGAAGAAAGACCGAGACTTTCAGCCAAGGCTGGAATATGCGCATAGAGTTGGCGAAGATCCTGTTGTCGGAGCCGGATGTCCTGCTTCTGGATGAGCCTACGAACCATCTTGACATAGAGTCAATCGAATGGCTGGAGGATTATCTTAAAAGTCATCGTGGCTCGTTGCTTCTCGTCTCGCACGACAGGCGCTTCCTTGACACCGTGACAAACCGCACGGTCGAGATTATGCTCGGGCATATTCACGACTACAAGGTTCCGTACAGCAAGTACGTCGAGTTGCGCAAGGAAAGGCTCGCGCAGCAGATGGCAGCTTACGAGAACCAGCAGAAGATGATCGAGAAGACGGAAGATTTCATCAACCGCTTCCGCTACAAGCCGACCAAGTCAAATCAGGTACAGTCCCGCATCAAGCAGTTGGAAAAGCTTGACAGAGTGGAGATTGACGAGACGGACAATGTCACGCTGACTGTCAAGTTCCCGCCGGCACCACGTTCCGGTGATATTGTCTTCAAGGGGAAGGATCTGACGGTAGGATATCCGGAGAAAGTTGTCTTCTGGAACGCTGAGATTGAGGTCAGAAGGGGAGAAAAGGTCGCTTTGATCGGGCGCAACGGCGAGGGTAAGACCACACTTATGCGTGTGATAATGGGGGAGTTGCAGCCTATCAGCGGCGAGGCCAAGACAGGCTACAATGTCTCGATAGGGTATTACGCTCAGAATCAGGAAGACATTCTTGACCGAAACCTTACGGTCTGGGAAACCCTTGACAACATAGCCGTCGGAGATGTGAGGAACAAGCTCCGTGACATTCTGGCGCAGTTCCTGTTCCGTGGCGAAGACATTGACAAGAAAGTCAGCGTCCTGTCAGGTGGCGAGCGTGCAAGGCTTGGAATGGCCAAGTTTATGCTCCAGCCTTACAATGTTCTGGCGTTGGATGAGCCTACGAACCATATGGACATCAAGTCCAAGGATATTCTTAAACAAGCCTTGAAGGCATACGATGGCACGCTGATTGTGGTCTCCCACGACCGTGACTTCCTTGAAGGTTTGGTTGACAAGATGTACGAGTTCCGTGACGGAAAGGTCAAGGAACATCTTGGTAGCGTCCAGGAGTTCCTGGAAGAGAGGAAGATAGAGAATCTTCAGGAACTTGAGAGACGTTTTTCGGCACCGTCGGCCAAAGTATCGGCTGCGAGTGCCGTGACCGTTTCCAATGATGGGACCGGAACTAAAAAGGAACAGGCCCAGAAGGAGTTTGAACAAAGGCGAAATGATTCCAAGGAAATACGCAGAATCCGTCACCGGGTTGAGTTTCTGGAATCCGAGATAGGCAAGGTCGAGGCTAAGATGAAGGACCTTGAGAAGATTCTCTCCAATCCAGGACCGGATGATGACATTATGGAACTGACCAGATCCTATCTTGAGGACAAGCGTGAGCTTGACCACAAGACAGCGGAATGGGAATCACTTATGGAAAAGTTAGATAGTTAAGGTTTTTAATTAATGATATTATGAAACTATTGATTAACAAGGTTGTGGCTGTGGCTGCTTTGACTTTGGCTTCAGCTGCTTTCTGTCTGGCGCAGACCAGAACAATCGAGCACGAGTACTCAGAGTTTGACGCTGTTTCCGTTTCAAACGGATTCAAGGTGACAATGGTTGAGAGCGAGAACTACAAGACATCCGCGACTGTGGATGACGCTCTTGAGAGTTACGTTCAATGCTATGTCAAAGCCAGAACCCTTTACATTGGCCTTGACGAGAAATCTATTCCAAAGGAGGTCAAGAAACAGATGAAAGGAAAGAACAATGCGGATCCGACACTTGAAGTGATTGTTTATATGCCTGTTCTCAATTCGCTTTCATTGGCCGACAACAGTACTTTTGTCGCAAGGACTGATCTGAAATCCGGCAAATTCAAGCTCGACCTCAAGGACAATTCCAGCATCTCGAACCTTACTGTGAACGCCAAGTCCGCCAACATCAATGTCAGCAAGAAGGCGAAGCTTTCATCCATTCACGTAAAGGCAGATGATGTCGCGGTAAATGGTGATGGAAACGGAGTTGTCGTCCTTGAATATGCCGCCAAGACCCTTGAGGTCAACAATGCCGGATCAGCGACATTGACAATCAACGGAGAGGCCTCTAAGGCTTCCGTAACGACAGGAGGAAGCGCGAATCTCTCACTTTCCGGCAAGGCCGAATCCTTGAAGGTTACCGGCAAGGGGAATTCCTCTAAAGTTGACGCATCGTCTCTAAACGTTAACACAGTGGAAGTGTCTCTCGATGGTGCGGAGCTTAGCGTCACTCCGGGCAAGACTCTCGAATTGGATCTTGAGAAAGGCGCGACCGTGAACTATGCCGGTGACCCTACAATCAAGATTGTCCAGATTAAGAACTCTACCGTCACAAGAAAATAATGTTTGTTCTTGATTCTCATTGCGATACCCCGACTATGATTATGCGGGGGCGTGACATTGGGAAGGATAACGAAAGGGGGCACGTTGACCTGCCGAAACTTGAGGCAGGTGGAGTCGATGCCTCCTTTTTCGCTTTGTACACATCCGCGGAGATGGAACCGGATGCGGCCACACGCTACGCTTTGGAAATGGTTGGCCGAATCTACGATGCCGTAGAAGCCAATTCCGGGATAGCTTCACTTGCTGTCACACCGGAGGATGCCTTGAAAAATATGGCTAAAGGGCTTATTTCCATATTCATAGGTATGGAGAACGGGGCACCGATCCAAAAGTCGCTTCCTTTGCTCAGGGTTTTTCATAAGCTTGGGGTCAGGTATATAACCTTGACTCACAATGGAGACAACGAAATAGCTGACTCCGCAGCCCAGGGACAGCGGTGGCACGGATTGAGCCCGTTCGGCAGGGAAGTGGTCGCCGAAATGAACCGACTCGGGATGATCATCGATGTCGCTCACGCCTCGGACGAGACTTTCTACGATGTCCTTGAATATTCAAGTGCTCCGATTGTCTCCACCCATTCCTGTTGCCGCGCCTTGGCACACCACAGAAGGAATATGTCCGACGAGATGCTGCGCGCGCTTGCGGACAAGGGTGGTGTTATCCAAATCAATTTCTATCCGGTGTTCCTTTCGGACGCGTTCGCGAAGACATTGTCGGATTCCGGTCTGGAGTCAAAGAGCTGGACGGAGCAGGATTGGATCAACGATCCTTTGAACCCTGACAAGGCGGCCGCTTGGAACGCCGTTCAGGATGAGATGGCGGCTTTGCCAAGGCCTTCCTATAAGGATGTGGTGGACCACATCGATCACGCGGTGAAAGTCGCCGGTATAGACAGCGTCGGCATAGGAACTGATTTCGATGGAATCGAGGTCACACCGGTCGGACTAGAAAACGTCTCAAAAATCAGAGTAATCTTTGACGAGATGGCCCGCCGGGGATATTCCGATGACCAGATTGAGAAGGTCGCCGGCAAGAATTTCCTTCGTGTGTTCAATGAAGTGACCTCTTTGGCTGCCAAATAGCCTTCAAATAGCGACAATAATTGCGGTAACAAAAATGTTTGTATAGTAAACAAATTTGTTACCGCAATTTATTTTCAATTAGTTGCGGTCATTAAGTATGAAAAGCCTCAATTCGTCGAGAGCCGCGGCCGCGAATCGCTCAATATTCCTTTTACGGTCATTCTTATAGACTTTCCTGACGGTTTTCGTGCCGTCCGGACCTGCGATTCCGATCCATACCGTGCCCACAGGGTTGTGCTCGTCGCCGCCGGGGCCCGCCAATCCAGTGGTCGAGACCGCATACGTGCTTCCGGTCAAATTCCTGACCCCTTCCGCCATAGCAGCGGCCACTTCGGAACTCACGACTCCATATTCATTGATTGTAGCCTCAGGCACACCAAGGACTTTTTCCTTGACAGGGATGGCGTATGAGGTGACTGAGCCGAGGTAATATTCAGATGATCCGGGAACTGAGGTGATCAAGGAGGAGATCTTTCCTCCGGTGCAGGATTCCGCGGCGCTGAGGGTCATCCCTGTGCCCCGGAACAAGGCTCCTACGGCATTCTCCAATGTATCATCCTTGTATGAATATATCTTGTGCCCCAGAATCGGCCTCAGGCGCGCGAATTCCTCGTCTATACGTCTTTCCTCATC
>CAVKYA010000077.1:0-9589 GCA_963660255.1 Bacteroidaceae bacterium
CCGCTGTCTATCGCGCGGGAATCGTCAAGAAGGGCGAGAGCATCCACGGGGTGCTGTTCAAAGGAACACCACGAGAGGAATCCGACACGGTGAAACTTGGGGTCTCCATTCCGGTCAGATTGTCCGATATGCTCGGCCTCAAGGTCGGCGACAAGCTGCTGACCTATTTTGTCGGGGAAAAGGTCAAGGTCCGCAATTTCAACATCATCAGCCTTTACGAAGGTGTGATGGACGGTACGGACAATATCATCGTGTTGGCGGACATCGCTGATCTTCAAAGACTTGACGGCTGGGCTTCCGATGAGGCCTCGGTTCTGGAGTTGACATTGGCTCCGGGAGCCAAGACCGATGCCGGAATGCGTGCCGTTACTGACGAGGTCGGCCACATCGCATTGGAAATGGCAGGGGAGGACGACGACACTTTGATCGCCACTTCAGTAATCAGCCGTTATCCCCAGATCTTCGACTGGTTGAATCTCATAGATTTCAACGTCTTGTTCATCCTCGTCTTGATGACCATTGTGGCGGGATTCAATATGATTTCCGGCCTGCTGATAATGCTCTTCCGGAATATCTCCACAATCGGCACGCTTAAATCCTTGGGAATGACTGACAAATCCATAGCGAAAGTGTTCTTGAGAGTGGCTTCCGTGATAGTGTTCCGTGGAATGTTGATTGGCAACGGTGCTGCGTTGATTCTGTGCGGAATCCAGAAATGGACCCACGTCATCAAACTGAATCCGGAAAACTATTTCGTGCCGTTCGTTCCGGTACACCTCAATTTACCTGCGGTGCTTGCCGCTGACCTCCTCTCCTGGCTGGTCATAATGCTCCTCCTCTTGATCCCTTGCCTGTTCATCTCCAGAGTTGACCCGGCCCAGACTGTCAGGGCTCAGTAGGATTCGCTCCACATCATCCTCATCCTCAATCAGCACCGAGGATGTGTCCGCCGGCTGAACCTGATAACGTGGAGTCGCTCCATTGAATATGTCGTAGCGGTTGAGGACCGCTTTCACGTACGCCACTGTCTCCCTTCCTTTGAATTTACCGTGCCGGACATCTTCCACGAAAAGAATAGAATCCAGACTCATTTGAGGCAGCACAGTGCAGAGACTTTCCCACGTGCCGGTATCGATGCCTTGTGAGCGGGCTAATTTTATGCAGTCGTAAATACGTCCCTCACCAGCATTATAGGCGGCCAGGGTGAACTTCACAAGTTCGTCACTGTTTGCCGCCGTGTCCCTGAACTTGTTTTGCAGTCGGGCGATGTAGGCGGCCCCGGCCTCGATGTTCTCCTTGGGATCGAGAAGGTCCTCAATCTCGTAACGGTTGGCCGTGCGTGGCATCATCTGCATCAGACCGACCGCACCACGTGGAGATCTCGCCTGGATCCGGAACCTTGACTCGCTCCAGATAAGAGCCGCGAACATCTTCCAGTCCCAGCCGATTGTCTTAGCGTTACGCTTTATCAGGTCATCGTAAGGGCTGATTATCCCTGGGACTTTCTTCACTCCCTTGCGGTAAGGATTGTAACCTTTGAAAAAGCGGTCCTGTACGGTGGCATATTCATCAGTCCCTTTGAAATTATTGAGCCAGGCTATTATTTCGCGCTGCCGCTTTTTGTCCGCCTTGATCACCCAAGCGGCCGGCGCGTCTCCGAGTGGGAAAGATAGAAACTCTTCTGATTCAGGTGCTTCTGAGACTGGAACGGCGAGAATATCTAGGCTGTCGAGCCGGAGTGAATCCAGATAATCCGCATCGTTGTCCGCCAGAAATATCTCAACAGAATCCCTCAGATGACCGGCAAAGCGTTCGGCCATCTCGTAGCAGTAGCCGGTCACATAGCCTTCGGAGAGTTTGTCTTCCAACTTTAGCGCGAACCTTATGGGGCCGCTCCCGAAAACGTCCTCCTCTCCTTTCGGGTTCCTGTTCAATTCGCTGAAAGGAATGATCAAGAGCACCACTAATGTGGGTATCAAGTACTTGAGAAATTTTTTAGTCACTCGTTTCAGTCCCATAGGCGGATCTCGTTAGAAACCGTTGCTGCTGAAACCCCTGCCTCCACTGGAGCCAAGACCGTTCAAACCTCCACCGAGTCCTCCGAATCCACCGCTGCCACCGGAATTGCCGCCGCCGCTGGAGAGACCTGATCCGGCGTTGACAGTCTTGTTTGAGCCGGATTGCAGGTAGAACGGCCAGTATATTCCTAACTTAAGGGCGGTTTGTGTCCTGATGTAGTGGTGGGCGCTGAAATAGTCGGCCTTATCCATAGGCCAACCCTTTCCGACATTCTCGACTTTCACGAATATGCAGGCTCTTTTCCACTGAATATTTACGAACGCGTCGATGACCGGCCCGTTGTTGTACTTTTCCTCCTTCTGGTTGTAGAACGCCCCGACAGCGGGATTCCAGCCTGGTGAATAGTACTTAGTGTTGTACCAAGCCTCGGCTCCAAGCTGCATCTGCATAATGTTTCTCTTGACATTGAACTGCAGGTACCATCTGGCGTTGACGGCAAGTGTCGGAAGCGGGATAACGTCCTGGTCTGATGAGATCTGGAACAGAAGCCTGTTGTCCAGATGCAGCGGACCGAGCACGAAATTCTTGTCCAAGGAGGCGCTGAGCACGCTCATCGGTGTGTTGTTCTGCCGGACAACACCGGTGGAGTCGTAGTAAACATTGCCGGAAAGCAGGGCGTAGCCGACCCTTGCCCCCAATCTCCATCTCGGAATGCTGAACCCTCCCTGAATCTTGGTCGTGGAGATCTTGCCGAACTCGTTGTCCCATTTGTAGTGGTTCGAGTAATAATGCTGGTAGTAATATTCAGGCTCCTCAAGATTGGTCTCGAAATGCACATCCAATGAGACAGGACTCTTTCTCGCCCTTCTGAACGGGTACAGATCGAGCCTTGCGTTCGCCTTGACGGACAGGTCGTTCATCTGGTCGCCCAGGAACACATAGTCTCCGGTAGCGTCCCAGTGGATGTAATTCTTCAGCTGCCCTTCCACTCCGGCATAGACGAAGGCCGAGTTCCAGATCTTGTTGGTCGTCCCTCTTAGGAATGTAGGGTCGAACACGCTGAAATTCAGAAGCCTGTTGCCGATTCCTCCGTTCAGTTTGGAGACGATGGCGTTGTCCGACCAAGGCTGGAGTCTGAGGAACACCCTGTTCTCCAGTTTCATCACCCTGACCGAGTCGAACGAGGTAGTAGGGTGATAGTTGAAGATATTGTCATAGAACGACTTGCCCACATCGTCCGTGATCTGGTCCTCGTAACTTTTTCTGAATACGGAATATTCACTGCTGTGCCCGATGAACGCGGTCGTGATGTTGTTGTCACCGAGAGTGTCAGCAGCCTCCCTTTCTTCTTTCCTTTGGGTGAGCAGCTCGCCGATCGAAGCGATCATAGCCGAGTCTCCAGTGGCTATGACGCTGTCCTTGAACGCTCTGTCTATCTTGCGGTTCTGAATGTTCCTGATGAATGTGAACGGGATCCTGTATTGCTGGTCAAGGAATACTGTGTTTCTGATGATGTTCGATGAGGCGTTGGAAAGGTTGACCGGGTACTCCCTTGCGTCAAGAGTGGTGTCGCTGACCATTTTGTTGTCACTGGTTCCTCCATTTTCGTTCCTGAGAACTTTGTTATGGATGTAGCCTGCGTGCATCATATAACGCTTGCCAAGATAGTTGACGGAAGCGACAAATGTCTTGTTGGTTGTCTTCTCGTTCTGCATAATGCCATTGCCGCCGAACCGGTTATATTCAAGGGTATAGTTCAGCGCCGGGAATATGTTCTGCGAGGTCAAAATGTGCAGATTGTCAGATTCTTTCTGCGAGTTGGCGAATATGGTTCCGAAGTAGGCGAGTTCCGTGTAAGGGGTCTTCGTGTTGAACATCGGGAGCGTCTTCGCCGAATATGTCCACGCCTCATACGGGTTGTAGAACGACACCCCGTTCTCGCTTGTTCTGTTGAACCAATTGTAGTACTGCATCGCGGATCCGGCGACTCCCAACCACGTGGCGTTCACGTCCTTGCGGTAGAATGGATAATCGTGGTACCAGTAGTTGTAGCTTGTGTCCGGCTGCCTGATGTCCATCTTGTGGAATTCCCGTTCGTGGGTCCATTGGATAATCCGTTTGTACTGAAGGGAATCCGGCAACGCGAAGGTCTCCAGAACCCTCGGAGTCGCCTCTTTGACGCTATCCCTGTAAGCCTTCAGGCTGTCCTTGACGTTCAGGACGCTGTCGGCTATGTGCTTCTTGATCTTTTCCTTGACCTCGAAGTCGTGTTTTCTACGTTCCGCCTTGGATAGGCTGGCGTACCAGGCCGCGTCAGCCGCCTTTTTACGGATGGCCGAGTCAAGGTAGTAAAGTGAGTCAACTTTCGGCCAGTCCAGAGAATCTCCAGCTGTCTTCAATGAGTCCACAACAATCCTGTGGGTCAGCGAGTCCAGGATCGCCACATAGTACTTATAGCGGAACGGGTCGATGTCTTTGAGAGAATCCGGCGGGAATATAGTGTCTCTGGCTGTCAGGTGAGGAGTGGTGTCAATCGGGGCCAGAAAAAGGGAAGTGTCTTCCTTTATGGCCGCGGCGTTGCCGATGAACTGATTCCTATAATGTATAGTGTCAGGAGGCAGCGGCCTCTCCGCCGAGATGAATCCGTAACCCGGATCTCCGGTCAGCGGCCGATTGCCCATACCGATGGCCTGAAGCGCGATCACACACACCACAACCACCGGAAACCATATTCTTTTCAAAATCTCTTTCACTTTCATATTCCCTTAAGGGTACAATCTCACAAAGTTACTGTTTTTCCGGTTCTTCCACAAATTCAGTGCTAATGTGTGTCGGAAGAGGCGTGTAGTTTCGTGAGTTTCGGGTGCGAATATGCCGTTCCTGCACCCGGGACACCGAAATGTTAGGTTCCCGGGTGCAGGAAGCCTGACTTTGCACCCCGGAAACATTTGTGAATATTCAATAAATATTTACTATCTTTATTGTTGGTAAATCGAAACAAGCCATGAATAAGAAACTCTGGATATACGATGCGGATCCGTACCTGAAGCCGTTTGAGGAGACGATCAAGGCGCGGCACAAGAGGATTCTGGATGCGGCGGGGAAGATAACCGGTCATTGTGTGGATGGTCTTGCCTCCAGTGTCAACAATCATCTTTACTACGGGCTGCACAAGTGTGAGGACGGCTCGTGGGTGATCCGGGAATGGGCGCCGAATGCCAGCCGGATCTATCTGATAGGGGAGTTCAACAATTGGAGGCGCACGTCCGCCTACGAGTTCAAGCCGGCCGGAAACGGCAACTGGGAACTGAAACTGGACTCGATGTTCCTCAGCCACGGTGAGTTGTACAAACTGTTCATCGAGTGGCCGGGCGGAGGAGGCGAGAGGATTCCGGCCTATTGCACGAGGCTGGTTCAGGATGACGAGACGAAGGTGTTCTGCGCTCAGGTTTGGGATCCTGTGCAGACATATTCATGGAAGAATGACAGGGTGCTGCGCCGGCCTCATCCTCTCATCTACGAGTGCCACATCGGGATGAGCTCGGAGGAACGCAAGGTCTCCACTTTCAGTGAGTTCCGGGAAAATGTGCTGCCGAGGGTGAAGCGGCTCGGCTACGACACTATTCAGATAATGGCTCTTCAGGAGCATCCGTACTACGGCTCGTTCGGCTATCAGGTGTCGAACTTCTTCGCGCTGAGTTCCCGCTTCGGCACTCCGGAGGAGTTCAAGGAACTGGTGGACACCGCGCACGGGATGGGCATCGCGGTCGTGATGGACATCGTTCACTCGCATAGTTGCAGCAATGAGAATGAGGGCCTTAGCCTGTTCGACGGCAGGGAGGATCTCTATTTTTATAAAGGTCCGCAGGGTCATCACCCAGCTTGGGGCTCCCGCTGCTTCGACTACGGGAAAGACGAGGTCGTGCGTTTCTTGCTCAGCGACTGCAAGTTCTGGATGGAGGAATATCATCTCGACGGTTTTCGTTTCGATGGCGTGACAAGCATGATGTACTGGGATCATGGACTTGGAAAGGACTTTAATGGCTACGAGCCATATTTCGATGCCGGAGTCGATGAGAACGCCGTGACCTATTTGGGGCTGGCGAACCTGCTGATCCGTCAGATCAAACCTGAGGCGATTACAATCGCTGAGGATGTGAGCGGAATGGCCGGTCTGGCGGCTCCGTTCGAGGCCGGAGGAATAGGTTTCGGGTTCAGGATGGCGATGGGTGTGGCCGACCATTGGATCAAATGGATAAAGGAAAGGAAGGACGAGGACTGGAGCCCGGGCGAAATCTGGTACGAGCTCACCAACAAGCGGGCGGACGAGAAGACCATAAGCTACGCGGAATGCCACGATCAGGCACTTGTCGGGGACAAAACCTTGATATTCAGACTTCTCGACAAGGAGATGTATTTCTCTATGAATATGGACTCGAAGAATCCGGTGGTGGATCGGGGGATCGCTCTGCACAAACTGATCCGTTTGGTTACCATAGGCACCGCCGGGGATGGCTATCTCAATTTTATGGGCAACGAGTTCGGACATCCGGAATGGATAGATTTCCCGCGCGAAGGGAACGGCTGGAGCTATGAGCACGCCCGTCGTATGTGGTCCTTGGCGGACAACGGACTGCTAAGGTACCACTGCCTTGAAAACTTTGACAAGGCGATGGTCCATCTTGTAAAACGATACGGCGCGCTTGCGGCAAGGCCTGAGCTTTTGAGAGCGGACGAAGAAAAGAAAATCTTGATATTCAGGCGTAAAAGCCTTATCTTTGCACTGAATTTCAATCCTGTGGAGTCGTTCGCCGACTATGCCTTTCCGGCCCCGTCCGGGCGCTATGTCAAGGTTCTCGACTCTGACACCAGGACGTTTGATGGGTTCGCAAGACTCGAAAATGACGGGGAGCATCTGACAGTTGACGGCTGTCTGAGCCTCTACCTTCCGAGTCGCTGCGCCATTGTGCTGATTGAAAAGGAGTGAATGAACCCAAGTTTCGCGAATGCGGAGTGTCACGGGTAATTGCCTCCGGGCGAGAGTTGAAGTGAATGAAGGAAAGTAAATTTTAACCGATATGGCTTTTTTGAAGTTCAACAAGTCTGAGTTGGTCAACCTCTCATATTCATTGAAGAGGGAGATCATCTGTGCCAACAAGACGGGTGCCTACTGCAACACTTCCATAGTGACTTGCAACACAAGGCGTTATCACGGTCTATTGGCGGTGCCGGTTGACGCTTTCGGAGGCAAGAAGCACCTTCTTCTGTCCTCTCTGGACGAAAGCCTCATCCTTAACGGGAAGCAGTTCAACCTGGGCATCCATTGTTACGGCAGCGTCTATGAACCGCGCGGCCACAAGTACATCATTGATTTCGAGGCTGATCCTGTGCCTAAAATTACCTACAAGGTGGGTGAGATCGTGTTCACCAAGAGCATTCTCCTTGTCCCGGATTCCGATCAGGTGATGATCCGTTTCGAACTGGTCAAGGCTCCCGCCAAGGTCAAGCTGCTTCTGACGCCGTTCCTGGCGTTCCGTGACATCCACGCCCTGACCGACGAGAACCCTAACGCGAGGACCGAGGGGTGGGAGATCCCTAACGGAGTGGCCTTCAACCTCTACGAGGGCTTCCCTGACCTGAATATGCAGTTCAACACGAAGGATGTCTCCTTTGTTACATCACCTTGCTGGTACAAGGGCATTACCTATTCCGATGAATATCGCCGCGGATTCGCCTGCAAGGAAGACCTTTACGTTCCGGGACACTTCGAGAACGAGATGAAGCCGGGGGACGCGATAGTGTTCTCCGCCTCGGTGGATCTTGCCAATCCTTCGGGTCTTAAAAGAAAGTTTGACTCGTTCGTGGCCAAGGCCGCGAAGATCTCCACGACCCACGAGCAGCTTGTGCACTGCGCCGACCTCCTGAAACAGGACCGTGGCGGTCACAAGATGATAACAGCCGGATTCTCTTGGCTTTACACCGGTCTGTTGAGGGAGACTCTGGAGGCTCTTCCGGGCCTAACCCTCTACGCCAACGGCGACAAGGCCGAGTTTGAGGAGATTCTCGACAACCTCATCGCAGACAATCAGGAGCGTCTTTTCCACAGGACGACACAGGTGGAGGCTCCGCTGAGACTGGCTGACACCCTTGAGCGTTACATCGAGTTCGGAGCCGATCCTAAGGCTGTCTGGAAGAAATACGGCGCGACCGTCAAAGGCATTCTGGAAAGCTACCTGCCGGGACGCAGGGTCGAGGTCGCGATGCAGCCGAACGGACTTCTCTGGGCGCAGCTTGACCATTGGGCTCTCTCTTGGATGAATACTTATGTGAATGGCAATCCTGTGACGGAAAGGGCTGGCTATCAGGTGGAGACGAACGCTATGTGGTTCCGGTCCGTCCTGTTCGCCGTGACGATGGAGCGGAAATATTCACTGTCCGACAGTGCCTTCCTGAATGAATGGCAGCACATTCTGGACTTGATCCGCGCGAATTTCCAGAGCACCTTCTGGAACGCCCGCGCCGGCTATCTCGCAGACTATGTGGACAATGCCGGACAGCATCTTGAGGTCCGCCCGAATATGCTCTGCGCCCTTGTGGGTGAGGATATTCCTGTAGAGCCTGAGGTGGCGCAAAGGGTGTTGCAGGTGATTGACAACGAACTCGTGACAAGAAGGGGAATCCGCACGCTTTCCCCTCGACACGCTGAATATAAGGGAGTCTATGAAGGCTCTCAGACCGACAGGGATCTGGCCTACTACAACGGCTGCTGTCTCACATCCCTCCTCGGACCTTACTGCGAGGTCTGCTTCAAGATGAAGGGCGCCTCTTTCTTGAACAAGGCCCAGTGGCTTGTCAACGGCTTTTACGAGGATCTGAACAAGCACGGGGTCGGGGCATTCTCCGAAATCTACGACGGAGACCCGCCTCACGAGCCTCACGGAGCGATCTCGTCTGCCCTGAGCACGGCCGCCCTTCTGGAAGTCGAGTACCTTAAGAACAAATACGAGGAGGAGTAGGGATATGAGAGTTTTGATGTTTGGATGGGAGTTTCCTCCCCACATCGCCGGCGGACTCGGCACTGCCTGCTACGGAATCGTCAAGGGCTTGGCCTACAATGGTGTGCAGACCCTGTTCGTAATGCCGTCCGCCTCAGGTGACGAGGATCAGAGCGCCGCGAAGATCATCAATGCAAGCGATGTTCCGGTCGAGTCGTTCGGCTCCACTGTCGATGAGTTCCTGGACAAGGTGAAGTTCGTGCGCATCGGCTCGAACATGATTCCGTACGTTGATCCTGAGGAGTTTCACGAGATGGTCGAGTCCGAGCGCAGGCTCCAGAGCGAGAACCTGACCAAGTGCATCGGCACGAAGTTCCGTTTCTCGGGACGCTATGGCTCCAATCTTATGGAGGAGGTTGCGCATTATGCTATGGTCGGCGGCACGATCGCGATGGAACACAAGGATGAGTTTGACATCATTCACGCCCACGACTGGCTGACCTATCTGGCCGGAATCGCTGCCAAGGAACTGACCGGCAAACCATTGGTTGTCCACGTGCACGCCACGTCGTTCG